>NZ_JACJUP010000150.1:0-9042 GCF_014748295.1 Planktothrix sp. FACHB-1355
CCTATTCCGGAGGAATTGATAGCACCCTGGTAGCAAAAGTGGCTTATGATATCTTAGGCGATCGCGCTTTAGCTGTCACCGCCGAATCTCCCTCCTTGCTACCGGAAGATTTGGAGGATGCTAAAGTTCAAGCTGCTGAAATTGGCATTCCCCATCAAGTAGTTCAAACTCACGAAATCGAAAACCCGAATTACGCTTCTAATCCGGTGAATCGCTGCTATTTTTGCAAAAGCGAATTGCACGATACCCTCAAACCTTTGGCGCTAAGTTTGGGTTATCCTTATGTAGTGGATGGAGTCAACGCGGACGATTTAAAAGATTATCGTCCGGGAATACAGGCGGCGAAAGAAAGAGGTGCTAGGTCGCCTTTAGCAGAAGTCGGTATAACTAAAGCAGAAGTGCGAGAAATTTCCAAACATTTAGGTTTACCTTGGTGGGATAAACCCGCGCAACCTTGTCTGAGTTCTCGCTTTCCTTATGGCGAAGAAATTACTGTCGCCAAGTTGCAAAGAGTTGGCAGATCCGAACTGTATTTGCGAAAGTTGGGTTGGCGAAATTTGCGCGTGCGTTCTGAAGGCGATACCGCGCGAATTGAATTACCGCCAGAACAAATAAAAGAGTTTGTCTTAACTACCGAATTACCTGCTTTGGTATCTGCTTTTCAGTCATTCGGCTTTGTTTATGTGACCTTAGATTTGGAAGGTTATCGCAGCGGAAAACTGAATCAAGTGTTGACGCCACAAGTCCGCAATTCCACATATTCAGCACTTGACATCAGTTGACATTAACCTTCAAAAGTGCTTAAATCAAAGTTCGATCGTGAGTGAGCGAATATTTATCGAGGTTTGATGCAAAAGTGGGGTTTATTCCCTCCGGCATAATTGCCCCACGCAGACAGGCATGGCTGAGATTTGCATCACTCAGGTTGACATCACTAAGGTTCGCGTTCGTCAGGTTGGCCTTAGTTAAATTTGTTTCAGTTAAATTTGCCCCTGTTAAAATTGTATCTGTGAGATTTGCATGGCTCAAATTTGTCCTCGTCAGGTTAGCCTTAGTTAAGTTAGCACCGCTCAAGTTAGCGCCACGAAGATTCACGTTCTTGAAATTTGCTGCCATCAGGTTCAGATTTCTGAAATCCCGTTGTCCTGCATTATAGCGACTTAAGAGTTCTTTGATATTCATAGGGGTGTTTGAAATGTTGAGAGGGGGAAGTAATCTGCTCTTCTTAATTCTCAGGTCGCAGGCGGTAGGTGAGTACCGAGATTTTAGCGCTAGGAACGAAGTAGCTTTCGATCAACTCTTTGTCCTTAAGATGTTGCAGAGCTTGAACCAGGACAGTATACTTTTTACCAATAAGGTCAAAGAGCTGACCCCGGTTTTTGTCCCCATGCTTGAGCGCTTCCAGAATGATTTCTTCGGTAGAATTGGGTTCGGTTTGAAGATTCAATAGTGAACGCGCCTCCGACGCAGGTTATGATTGGCAATTGCTTTGTGCTTGCGTTTTTCAATAAGCTTTTCAAAGTGAAGATGGTTCCTCATCTTAAGGAAAATTTCCAGGTGAGAAAGTTTTCGCTTTAATTGACCTATATATGACTCAATAGTTTTATTTTGACCCGGCATTGCTTGGATAATTCCATCAATTGAAGAATAAACTGCATTAGGCCGGGATATGGGCGATCGAGTTGGCAAGCACTTGTTAAAAACGATAGACTCAGCGCCTACTCTCAAGACAGGAAAGTTAAAACTTTTGTCGAGAGAACTTAGTAGCGCCGTTGAGAGCCGCCTCTATTTCCCCAGCTTCCTCCAGAAGAACCTCTTTCTTCACGAGGTCTTGCCTTATTTACCTTCAGGTCGCGTCCCATCCATTCAGCACCGTTGAGGGCTTCAATAGCAGCTGTTTCTTCTGCTTCTGTATCCATTTCGACAAAGGCAAATCCACGCAAACGACCTGTTTCTCTGTCTGTAGGCAACTGAACGCGCTTTACCGTACCGTATTCAGCAAAGGTTGTATTGAGGTCATCCTGGGTAACGTCGTAGGATAGATTGCCGACATAAATTGACATGAAGTGTCTCCAAAATCAGTAAGTGTAGAGAGTTAGATTCGGAGAAACGCTTTTCAAACGAATTACACAGCCGAAAATAATCCTTAGTAAGGATAGTAGCATAATATTTTGGGAAATACGTTGCCAATAGTAAATTTGCCCAAAAGCAGATGGATAAAGGCTGATAGCTCTATGGCTGCCGAGAATCGAAGGATATCGATCGGCTACCAACTCACAAGATTTTTGTTCATCGTCCATAATGGAAGTACCTATTAAGCCAAACAGTTCGGTAGGGCAGGCTGAATCTTCAAAGCTTCATATCCGGTCGATCGCTATAGTCAGCCAACGGCTTAACCTACCTAGAATTTTGTGTGCTGGAGTTGTTGTTCGATCGAGCAGGAGAGTGTATTTCTCGCGCTGAATTTTAAGAAAAAAGTTTGAGGATACGTGCCATAAACGCTTATGGATAGGCCGATTGTGGATGCACATATGTCTGGCTGCTGAGATTTGGCACTATTGTCAATAAGGCTGGAAAAAGCTGGTTTATGAACGAAGGATAAAGGTTGTACCTTTCCAATTTTGCAATAAACCAGTTTTATAAGCGTGGTGCAAGATTGAGAGGCTGCCGAAAAAACTTCAACAGACCCCAGTTAAACCGAATGTATTCTGACAATTCGAGGTAGGGGATAAGTATTTGAACGCATTGGGCAATAAATATATGTCTATTTCTGCAACTTTAGTACACCAGGCTCAACCCAACTTTACCAGGGATACGATCCGAAGCTACCTACTCGAAATTGGTCGAATCCCCTTGTTGACAAAAGAGCAAGAAATCATTTACGGCAAAGAAGTTCAGCAGATGATGGCTATATACGAGCAAAAAGAAGTGCTAACTCAGAAGTTAGGTTGCGAGCCAAGTGCTGAAGAGTGGGCTGAGCAAGCTCATCTGGATCGGGCCGAAATGATGTCTGTTTTGGCCAAGGGAAAACAAGCGAAGCACAGGATGATTGAGGCTAACTTACGTCTGGTGGTCTCTGTGGCAAAGAAATACCAGAAGCGGGGCGTTGAGTTTTTGGACTTGATTCAGGAAGGTACTCTGGGTCTGGAGCGGGGTATAGAGAAATTTGACCCCAAACAAGGCTACAAGTTGTCTACTTATGTGTATTGGTGGATTCGTCAAGGGATGACAAAAGCGATTTCCCAGCAAGGTCGTACAATTCGGCTCCCCAGTCACATTTATGAAAGGCTCACCAAAATCAAGAAGATTCAAAGGCAACTTTTTCACGATCTCGGTCGTAATGGCACCCCATCGGAGATTGCACAAGTCCTAGAGATAGAGACCTCGGAAGTTAGGAAATTATTGCTGATAGCGCGACGACCTTTTTCTTTAGATTTACGAGTGGGAGAAAATCAGGACACGGAATTTGTTGAGATGCTGGAAGATGAGAGTCCTTCGCCAGAAGAGTATATGATGGGCGAAGCATTGCGTGATGAGGTTGGCCAATTGTTAGCAGAGCTGTCTCCTCGGCAACGGGAAGTAGTTATACTACGCTTTGGTTTAGAAAACAATCAAGCCCAGAGTTTGCAACAAATCGGAGAACTGCTAGGGCTCAGTCGCGAACGGGTTCGTCAGATTGAGATGCAAGCCTTAGCTAATCTGCGTCGCCATAGGAGTAGGGTGCGCGAGTATCTTGTAATTTGATTTCGATCGCGGCAAGGGGATTTAAGTACAGATCCGCTTATTCCCAATCTGCCTTTTTTTCAACTTTGACGTTGCGATCGCATCAGGCATACTATTTTTTTATTTCCCATACAAATACTTTTTATTTCCTTTTTGCGTCGCTCGTCTTGCCGTAATCGTTTGAGATGATGGCTAGTCACACTTTAGTGAAGTGTATAAGCAAGTTTGCTCTGCGGAACCTCATGTAATATCTACAATTGCTCTAAGCAAAAAACGCATAGCTGTGCATCTTTCATGGGGCTAAATTTTAGTTGACGAACTCTAAACTGTATTAAATAATACAAACAATTATTAACTAGCGATCTACAGGTTCTGGTTTTTGGTAAAAGTTAAACATAAAGTATAAATACCTGGTCAGGACAAACTAGGTTTAACCCTATTTTCCAAGAGTAGGTGCTTAATATGAAGAATGGCAAAACTTACGAGTTGGATTCTCTGAACCTCAAAAGCTTAAGTCGGTTGGCTTATAACTTTTCCCAAATCGGCAATTACCAGATGAATGGCAAGGCATTCGGACTGGAGGCTTTAGGTATAAAAAATCCAGGTAGAGTGTATAATAACCTATCAGTACCTGAGCTAGTAGAACATACTCTAGCACGGCGAGAAGGAGTTTTAGGAGAAAACGGGGCTCTTTTTGTCAAGACTGGTAAATACACGGGTCGATCGCCTAAAGATAAATTCATCGTTGACGAACCGAGCGTCCATGACGAGGTAGATTGGAATGGAGTAAACGTTCCTCTTTCTGTGGAGAAATTCGATCTGCTCTATAAGCGAATGCTTACTTATATCCAAGGCAGAGATTTGTATGTATTTGAAGGTTACGTTGGAGCGGATACCCAATACCAACTTGGGGTGAGAGTCATTAACGAACTACCTTGGCAAAATTTATTTGCCCATCAAATGTTCCTGAGACCAACAGCAGAGGAACTGAAATATTATCGCCCAGACATTACCGTTATTGCGGTTCCGGGTTTACAGGGAGACCCGGATATTGATGGCATCAACAGCGAAGCATTTATCGTTCTCAATTTAGTAAAAAGAATTGTCTTAATTGGCGGTTCTCACTATGCTGGCGAAATTAAAAAATCCGTTTTCTCGTTCATGAATTACTTAATGACGAAACGGAATGTTTTGCCGATGCACTGTGCTGCCAATATGGATGAACAAGGTAATACAGCTTTATTTTTTGGACTTTCTGGCACTGGCAAAACTACTTTATCTGCCGATCCGACACGTCGGTTAATTGGAGATGACGAACACGGGTGGTCAGATCGTGGCATCTTTAATTTTGAGGGAGGATGTTACGCGAAGACAATTCGGCTTTCTCAGAAAAACGAACCGCAAATATGGGAAGCTATTCACTTTGGTGCTTTGCTGGAAAACGTAATTTTGGATCGAGAAAACAGACTGCCAAATTACAACGATGATAGCTTGACGGAAAATACGAGAGTCGCCTATCCAGTTGAATTTATCCCCGATTGCGTTATTCCTGGCGTTGGCGGTCATCCTAAAACTGTGCTTTTCCTAACAGCTGATGCTTTTGGAGTTTTGCCACCTATTGCGAAATTAACCAACAGACAGGCGATGTATCACTTTATGTCCGGTTACACGAGCAAATTGGCAGGTACGGAACGAGGTGTTACGCAACCGGAAACTACTTTTTCATCCTGTTTTGGTAAACCGTTTTTGCCATTACCGGCGACTGTTTATGCGGAGATGTTGTACGATCGACTGATCGAACACGATGTTGATGTTTACTTGGTGAATACGGGTTGGACTGGTGGGCCATACGGTATTGGCAGTCGTCTTGAAATTAAACAAACTCGTGCTATGGTGTCGGCTGCTCTCAACGGTCATTTAAATCAAGTCAGATTTCATCACCATCCGATTTTCAAAATTTTAGTTCCGGAAACTGTGCCTGGGGTTGATAGCGATATTTTAGACCCTGCAAAGACTTGGTACGATCGCGCAGCTTACGAGCGACAAGCGAAAGCGCTGGCGAGGAGTTTTGTCGCCAACTTTAAGCAGTTTCATTGCGTTCCTCTGGAAATTATGGAAGCCGCTCCAGAATGCGAATAAGTTTTTTCTCGATTGAAAGTTGAAGTGATGATTGGATTTCCTCTATCTATTCCGTAGGGTGGATATTTTCCACCCTATTTTTTAAATGTGATGCCGCGTTATTTCTAGATGAGTGTGGTTACAGTGGAAACAAAAAATATAAATATATACATATAAACTTTATAAAAGTATACATTTTTTCATCAGTGACATAAAGCGCTGGGATACATTTCACTCCCCCGCTCGATCGTCCTAGAATAAGTGGTACTTGTGAAGTGGCAGGAGAAAAACAAGTGGGATTAAAGCTGGATCGAGTGATTCCGTGGGGGCGATCGATGCAGGAATATGTCAGGATGTTTGACCTGACGCTCGATCGACTACCGCAGGCAATTCTGGATTGCGGCGGTGGCCCAGCTAGTTTTAACGTTGAGATGACCCGTAAAGGATACAAAGTTGTTTCATGCGATCCGATTTATCAGTTTAGTGCTGATGAAATTGCCCAGCGAATTGAGGATACTTACCAAACTCTTATTAAAGGTGTTGAGGCAAATGCGGACTCGTATGTTTGGCAGGAAATCCTTTCACCAGAACAACTGGGGCAAGTGCGAATGGCAGCGATGCAACAATTTTTGGCAGACTTTCCACTGGGGCTTCAAGAAGGGCGCTATTTAACAGAAGGTTTGCCTGTGCTGCCATTCAATAAGAATCAGTTTGATTTAGCGTTATGTTCTCATTTTCTGTTTACTTACTCCGATCGACTTTCAGAGGAATTTCATCTTGCTTCGATTTTGGAAATGAGTCGAGTTGCTAGAGAGGTGCGGATTTTTCCTATTTTGAATATTTCGGGAGAAGTATCGCCTTTACTCCAGCCTGCGATCGATAAGTTGGAAATGCGGGGATACAAGCTGGAAATCAGGCAGGTGGCTTATGAATTTCAAAAAGGCGGCAATCAAATGTTGCGTGTGTTTCCGCCAGTGTGAGTATTTAAGTGGCATTCACTTCTACGGGAATGAGGTAGCATCCGTTAATTTTCCAACTGCCGTCAGGTTGATTTTCCATCAGGTAAAGTGCCCTGATCGGTACACCATTGCGATCGAGTAGCAAGACTGCTTGAGCTAAATTTCCGTTGACTAGGGCAAGATCGTCAAATACGACCGATCGCGGACGATACACTGGTTGGTAATGATTCCTTACCATCTCCATAAATTTTTCGGGATCTTGGAATGTTGCCTGAATTGCGGGACTTGCAAACGAGAAGGCTGTAACGGCGTCGTCGTTTTGAAACGCTTGCAGTTGGCTTTCGACAACACAGCGGATGGTAACGCGATCGCTGTCGGTGATTTGCATATATTACTCCTCGATGGATAAAGTGCTGCTAGTAACCGGCCTAACTAAATTATAAAAAGTGTAATGCCTTGGCGAAAACCGGCACAGAGGTATCTCTATCTCCGAGGGATGTCCCTAAAGCCTGGGGCTTGGGGATGGGAATGCGTTTGTCTGCTGGCGATCGCACTATGAAGTTAAACGAAGTTTTGATGTGGGAATAATAAAATTAGCAAAGTTCTGAAACAGGGGCAATATGGTAACTTACGTCAATTTAAGGAAAACCGGTACAGGCTGGGAATTTGAGAATGAGGATGTTTTGGAAGATTTCGTCTGGGCTAATTTAACACCCCTATTCGGCTTAACTCCTCTGAAGCGTCAATATATTGTAAACGAGCAAAGGTGCGACATTTTAGCGCTGGGTGAGAATAGGCAGCTAGTCGTACTGGAGTTGAAAAATGTGGAAGATAGGTATGTTGTTAACCAGCTAACTCGCTATTATGATGTTTTGCGCGAAGAGAAACCTTTCAGCGAGCAAATAGACTACGATCGACCGATTGGGTTAATTGCGATCGCGCCAAGTTTTCATAAAGATAACTTTAGAGATAGGAAGTATTGTCATCTGGATATACAATTTTTACAGTTTGAGATTTTGGTAGATGGCGAAAGATTTCATTTACAGTTGAAAGATGTGGATACTGGGAAACTTTCACAAGTAGATATTCCACATCGAGAAAGAGAAAGCACTGATAACATACCCAGTCCTCCCAGAGCGCTTCTTAACCTTTTATCTAAATTTCCTGATGCTGATAGTCAACTGTTATTGCAGATGCGGATAAAGATAATGAGTTTTGATAAACGAATACAAGAGCAAGTAAATTCTGGGACTTTTAGCTATGGGAAGGGAAAGAGTAAACTATGTGCCGAAATTTCTAGTAAAAAAGATACATATGGGAATCGAATCAGACCATGCCTAATTTTGTGGTTACCCATTTCGCCGAATCTAAATAAATATAATAGCTGTAAAAGACTGGGAAGAATGATAATTTCAAGTAGATCGTTTCCCAGAGATTCATTTCTTAGTCATCTTGATGAATATTCCTATGTTGCCTACAAACCAAAGGAGTCGCGCTCTCATTCTGCTAATCAGTATTGGACGGTTGAACAATACATACGTTTATATTTAGGGACAAAAGAAGATGTATATCCTCCTTTAGGAAAGATAGATATGGTTGATTTTTTAGTTGAACTAGCTTTAGCAGAATGGATTAAAAGAATTTAAAAATTGCTGACATAAAGCCCAAAAGTAGTGTTAATATCTAGTTGACCATTGAGAATAAAAAAATATGGAATTACAAGAATTGAAGAAACAAGCATACAAATTATCGGTGATCGATCGCTTAGCTTTAGTGGAAGCGATGGTTCAATCACTTGCGGATGAACTCGAACCACGCTTACCAGTGCCAGCAGGAGTATTGGAACGATTGCGCGGCAGCCTGAAAACAGATGCACCACCCTTAAATGATGCCGAAATTCAGGTTATGTTAGAAGAATGCTTGGAGGAAAAGTATCTCTAATGCGGATATTGCTGGACACCAATATCATTCTTGATTTTATGCTGGAGCGAGAGCCATTTTTCAATGATGCTAACGCTATAGTACAAAAAATAATCTCTAGAGAGGTGGAAGGATATGTAACGGCAACAACTTTAACCAATATCTTCTACATTGCCAGAAAGATCAAAAGTATTGAGATTGCCAAGCAGTATATTGCTGACATTCTTGCACTTATGCGAATCTGCCCGGTTAACCGCCGCGTCTTGGAGGGAGCCTTATCATCTAATTTGAGAGATTTTGAAGATGCTGTACAACTTGCTTG
>NZ_JACJUP010000151.1:0-9097 GCF_014748295.1 Planktothrix sp. FACHB-1355
ATAATTCATCCGGCTTTTATTTAGCTTGACCATCTGCGTTAGCTTCGTGCTAATTGCACCTTTAATTTTTTCGGCTTCCGTGCGTTTATAACCAGAGGCAAACTTAGCCTTTAATGCTTCAAAATCAATCTGGCTCAAATCGATGATTGGTTCCGATTCCGGGATAACATATTCTAAAGTACCAATCGACTGATCTAAAATCTCCTCAACGGTTGCTTTTACTTCGGAGATATCCACTGCTGGTGTCAAAGAACGAATGCGATCGCCAATCATGGTAAATAGATACTGCACTGAGGTAAAATCATCAGCAGCCGCATCTGGCAGAATGGCTTTGTAGAGTTTGGTTACGTTCCGAACAAGTGCCAAATACCGCTGCTTGGATTCATCATTAATTAGAATCGCTTCTACCGCATCTGAGATTAACTTGATGCGTTCAAATCCCACCGCAGGTTGCAATTTCTCTAAATCAATACCCCGTTCCGTACAGAAAGCAGTCGTTTCTGAGATTGCTTTCCGCAACTCCTCCACCAGCGCCGCCTTCGCCTGTACTGGGGTATCCCCTTCTTCCACCCCACCCCCAGAAGCAGAACCGTAAATCGCCAACGCCTTCTGCAAGTCGCGGAACACGCCAATATAATCAACAATTAGCCCATTTACTTTATCTTTAAACACCCGATTCGCCCTCGCAATCGTTTGCATCAGGGTGTGGTTCCGCATCGGTTTATCTAGATAGATTGTGGAACAACTGGGGACATCAAACCCCGTCATCCACATCGCACAAACAAACACAATTCGCAGCGGGTTTTCTGCATCTTTGAATTTCTCGTCTAAATCTTCATTAACTAACCGTTTCCGGTGGGATTGAATCTCTAAACCTTTTTTCCGAAAGGCTTCTACTTCATTCTGAGATTGAGAAATTATCACCGCCATATCGGTGGCTTGCATATATTGAATCGCAGCTTCCAGGGGTTCTCGTTCTATGGCTTCTGCGCTGTCTAATTGGCGTTGCAAGGTGGTTAAATGTTGTTGCCAGTATCCCCGTACTTTGTCGTACATTTTAACAGCAGTAAAGCGGTCAACGGAGATAACCATTGCTTTACCTTGGTGTCCTCTCCCTAAAAAGTGAGTTACTATATCTTGGGCGATCGCTTCTAACCTTTCTTCACGGGTAATTAAATGATATTCCCGTGCAAATTCGCGTTCTAGTTTGTTTTCTTCTTCCTCCTCTAAATCGGCAGATTCAATCGCCTCGGTAATATTTTCATTCAGTTCTGTATTGGTTAGTTGTAATTGCGGAATGCGGTTTTCATAATATAGCGGAACGGTGGCGTTATCTTCGATGGATTGTTTGAAATTGTAGATACTGATATAATCGCCAAACTCTCGTTTAGTTGCTTCTTCTCCGATGATTAAAGGCGTACCCGTAAAGCCGATAAATCCGGCATTGGGTAAAGCCTGTCTCATATTTTTAGCAAAGATATCATATTGGCTGCGGTGGGCTTCATCGGCGATGACAATTACATCATCGCGGTCGGAAAGTTTAGGATATTTTTCATCTTTTTTAGTGTGGAATTTTTGAATTAAAGTAAAAATATAACGGTGGTCTTCTTGTAAGAGTTGTTTTAAATGTTCGCCACTTTTCGCCCTCACTTCTTTTTCCGGTTCGGTGACTGCGCCAGTTTTAGCGAAATTCTTATAAATTTGGTTGTCTAAATCGTCTCGGTCGGTGATAATTACAAATGTCCAGTTACCGGGAATTTGGCGGTGAACTTTTTGGGAAAAGAACTGCATTGAGAAGCTTTTCCCGCTGCCTTGGGTGTGCCAGAATACGCCTAAGCGTCCTTGATTTTGGCGAATTTGTTTAACGGCTGCAATGGCATTGTTGACACCGAGATACTGGTGATTTTTGGCAACGAGTTTGATAATTTGACCTTTTTCTTCGCTAAATAAAGTGAAATTTTCGATGATATCCAATAATTTAGTTTTCTCGCAGGTTCCCCGAATGATGGTATCGAGGGAGATGATACCTTCTTCGCCTTCTGAGTTGATTTTCTGCCATTCCGCGAAGTGTTCCCAATTGGCGGTGACGCTACCGATACGGCTATCTGTACCGTTGGAGAGGATGACAATTCCGTTGTACCAGAAGAGTTGGGGAATGGTGTTTCGATAATCGCAGAAGTTGTTACGATAAGCTAAATCTAAGCGTTTGTGATGGGCTTTTAGTTCGATAAATAATAGGGGAATACCGTTTACAAAGCCGATTAAATCAGCGCGGCGGGTGTACATTTCGCCGGATACCCAGAATTGAGAAGCGAGGAAAAAGTTGTTTTCTGTTGGGGTTTTCCAGTTGATGATTTGGACTGTTTCGGTGATTTCTTCGTTGTCGCTGTTGCGGTAGGTGACTTTCACGCCATCTTTGAGTAGTTTGTAAGTTTCGCGGTTGGCGTTGGCGAGACTTAAGGCGCTTCTGTCGCGAGTGAGTTCTTCAATGGCGAGGTTAATTGCTTCGGTGGGGAGGGTGGGGTTGAGTTTTTCTAGGGATGGGCGAAGTTTGGAAATGAGGATGACTTCTGATTTGGTTTCTCGTCCTAATGTGTTGTTTGTACCGATTTTTTCGTAGTAGCAATTAGCGGTGGTGTAGCCGAGTTGTTCAAATAGGGCGATGGTTGCGAGTTCTAGGGCTTCTTCTGAGTCGGGGTGAGGCATATTGTTTTTAGATTAAAAGATAGGTTAATTTTAGCTTGATTAATTATTTTCTCCGGCTTGTTTGAGGGCGAATTCAATTACAGTTGTACTTAATCGAATTCCTTGGTTAATCATTTGTTGAATCGATTGTTTGATTGATAAAGGGTAGCCTTCCTGTTTGACACGTAATAAAATACCAATGGAACCTGTAACGGAAAGACCGCTTAATCTAGCAATGCGCCGTCCGACAGTTTCATCAATACAAACTGTTGGGATATTTTCATTTAAGGCTAATTGAATAACCGATGCTTCGCCGATGTCTAATGAGTTGAGGAGTAGAGGAGAAATATTCAGAGGGCTAGGCTGTTTTTGTAGCCAATTGGCAGCAGTAAATTCGGCAATAGCATAGTTACTAGAACCGCCGCTAAGAATTTCTTGGCAGACTTCCAAAGGAACTAATACTTCTGTATAAAGGGATTGCAAAATAGTTAAGTCACCCAAGGCGGCGACGAGGGCTATTAGCGGGGAAGTGTTAATCACAATTCTTTCGGAGTTAGGCATTCTCTAAATCAGATAGTAGTTCTTCTTCGGTCAGGTCAATCATGGGGATGCCGTAATCTTTTAATTTGAGGAGAAATGTAACTCTATCTACGCCAATTAAGGCTGCTGCCATACCGGAAGAAAGGCGTTTGAGTTCAAATAGTTTTACTGCCATTGCCCATTTAGCTTCTTGTTCAAATTGTTCTTTTGTTTGTTGGAGGGCATCGGGGAAGGTTTCTGGGTAGTCAATTTTGAGTTGGTAGGTCATAGGGGAATAATGGGGTTTATAATTGGTGGTTTAGGCGGCAATGTTTCCGGTGTTGATGTCGAGGTTTTCTACGTCTATTTCACCGGAGATGAGTTTAGGGAGGAGTAAGTCGCGGGTTTTACGGAGGTTAAGGTTTTTTCGTCCTAAATTGTCTAACAACTTATCGTTATTAGAGATAATTTGTTTAAATTTTTTCTGGATATGAGAAGGAGGAAGCAGTATTTTCATTTCCCGTAAAATCATTGTGTTAACGTTTTGAATAGCAGCTCCATAAGCGGAATTGTAAAAAAACTGCTGCTGTTCGCGAAAAAGATAATAGAGATATTCTTTTTCAACCCCGTTAAAGTTTATTAAATAGAGCCAGCCGTCATGTATACATCCGTCAACGCCTAGCAGTTGGGTATATCCTAAAGTGCCGCTAGCAGCTATAATTAATGAACCTTTCGGAAGTAAACGGCTAAATGATGCTCCATATTCATTTACTTTCTGTTTTGTTTCATACAAATACTTTCCAGATTTTGTAGCATCAGCAATTTTTATCCAGGGTATAGTTCCGCCTTCAAAATACTTTTGGTCTGCAATAGGGCGGGGCGATGAACCTCTACCTACTTCAGCTACATCACCAATTTTTACAACCTCCCAACCTTCAGGAATTAGACCCAATTCTGAATCAATCATTTTGACTTGTTGGTGTCCGGGGAAGCGGAAGTTGACGAACCACTCGCGGTAGAGCGATCGCGCCATCTCTTCCAATATCTTTATCCGCCGCATATTGTTTTCAATTAGGTCATCATAAGTTGAGAGAATACCAGCAATTTTTCGCTGTATTGGAAGAGGAGGAGTAAGAATATCAAATGACAATAATTTACTAACACTAAGATTGTCTTGAGTTGCTCCTTTAGTAATGCTTCTTAATTGGGGCTTAATTGTAGTTAGGTAATACTTAATAAAACGAACGTCAGATTTTTCTGAGTCAGCAATAAATCCAATAATGCTATCTGGAAAACAAGCTTTAAATTTGAGAATAGCTGTCTCTGCTGTATTTTCACCTGCATTGACTATGCAAAGAGTGTTTTTATCCCATATTTTGCTTTGAGCTAGTCCTAAATCACTATAAGTTTGCGAATACTTCGTAATATAAAACTCACTAGCTGTAACCTCAGCCGTTTGGATAAAAGGATGTTCTCCGCCATACAAAGATGGATCATTTCTGGGGCGATGTTTTGATTTCCCCCTTCCAACAAATCCTAGTTCATCAAGTTTTTTATAACTCCAACCAGGTTTTAGAGTTTTATTCACAGTATATTCCTCTTAAAATCTCAACTTTTAACTAACATTTCTTCTGACAGCCTCGTTTCACTCATTGCTTTACCTCAATCCTCATCTGACTCAGAAAACAACGATTTCAAATCGCGATATCCACTCACCACCCGCACAATTTCTACCCCATCCTCAATTACCCGATAAAGAATGATGTAATTCTCAAGCGGAATCCCCCGTAACGACGGCTCAACTTCAGCATAAGAACGCCCCATATTGGGAAACTTAACCAAGTTCTTGCATTTCTGCTCAAACCCATTCACAAATCGTTCTCCAGCTTCTAGACTCCGGCTCAAAAAATAATCCGAAATCTCATCTAAATCCTGACTCGCTTCTGGTGAAATAATGTAACGACTCATGCTTGATTCTCACCAGCTTTTTTGAGCTTATCCCGCAATCTAGCAATCACAACCTCGCCATCAATCCCTTCCCCCCTATCAAGCTGTGCTATGCCAATTGCTACTTTTTCCCTGGTTTCTTCCACCCATTTTTCATACTCTTTATCTCGTTCTTCCAGTAACCGTAACGCCTCAACGATGACATCATAAGCCGTTGCATATTTACCACTTTTGAGCTTTTCTTGAATTAACTGTTCTTCTTCCGGGTTAAACGTGATATTCATTCTCTTAAACTCCACAACTCATTAACTTTATTGTACTCATCCCTCAAGTACCCAAAATTTGCGCGACATTCTCAGCAATTCGTTCTTCTAACTCCCTCGCCTCCGCATTTAAAATTTCCAATTCCTCATTCAATTCTTCCAATTTTTCCGCAAAATCAAAATCCTCCACCGGACGTTCCGCCACTCCCACATAACGCCCTGGATTCAAACTCCAACCCTGCGCTTCAATTTCACCACTTGTCGCCACCCGACACAATCCCGCCACATCTTTATAAGCACCCTCTGGAAAATTAGTATCCAGTAAATTTTGACTGCCATTTTTCGTTTCCGGTGCTTCCCCTCGGTACAATCTAACAATATTAGAAATAAACTCCACCTGTTCGTCGGTAAACTCCCGGTGGGCGCGGTCAATTTGTCGGTAAATATGCCGCGCATCGATAAATAACACCTTTTCCTTACGCAGTGTTTTCGCCTTTCCCTTATCCAAAAACCACAAAGTACAAGGCAACGTTACCGTGTAAAAGAAATTAGAACTGATGGCAATCATCACATCCACTGCCCCAGTTTTAATCAACTGGTGGCGAACCTCCAATTCAGAACCCCGCGCATCCGAGGCAGAATTCGCCATCACAAATCCCGCCCGTCCCGTATCATTTAAAGCACTGTAGAATATCTGAATCCAAAGATAATTCGCATTGTCTACCTTCGGTTTAACAAACGGAAACCTGGGGTCATTTTCCAATCGTTCCTTATCCACTCCATCCACATTAAACGGTGGATTCGCCATCACGAAATCAAACTGCCCCACGCAATTGTGGATATCCTCATAATAAGTATTCCCCTGGCGGATATTCCGCAAACCAGAAACTCCGTGAACCGCCAAGTTCATCTGACACAGTTTAACCGTTCCTTCCGTCTTTTCTTGACCGTAAACGCTAATAGCAGTATTGGGGTCACGTCCTAATTTTTCGCTCACCCGCATCGCACTTTGCACGAACATTCCCCCCGCCCCACAAGCCGGGTCGAGAATCAATCCGTGATAAGGTTCGATGACTTCTACAATTAACTTAACTACAGAAATCGGCGTAAAAAACTCGCCGCCTTTTTGTCCTTCTTTTTGGGCAAAGTTACTCAAAAAATACTGATAAATTTCCCCAAAAGCATCCTCGCCAATTTCTGCTAATTTAATCCGATTAAACGTTTTCAATAACTCCCGTAGCGTCGGTTTTTCTAACCGATTGTAATCTTTGAGTAAAATTCCCTTTAATTCTTCATTTTCATCTTCAATCGCTTTCATCGCCTGATTAATTGCCGTGCCAATATCTTCGGCTTCTGGCAAATTCAGCAAATAATCAAACCGTGCTTTTTCGGTTAAATACAACGCCCCTTTCGCTTGATAGTCCAATTTGCCCACACTGCGGCGGCGGGTACTTACCCCGGCTAATTCCCGTTCCACCAGACTGAATTTATAATCGGCATAGCGCAAGAATATCAGCCCCAGTACGGGTACGGAGTATTCCGAGGGCTTGAGTTTGGAGTTAGCCCGGAGTTCGTCTGCTGCCTCCCAGAGGCGTTTTTCTAGTTCGGTATAGTTTGCTGGCATTTTATAAATTAGTATATTGATTCTCGCTGTTGAGCCTGTAGGGAACAGCGAAGGCGTAATTTACTATGGTAGCACGATGCAGTTGATGGAGTAGAAGCGATCGCTCTGGCAGACAGATACGTTGTCAAGCTACCGTTTAGTCTGGCATAAGAGTAGCACGGGCGTTGTAGCGATCGGCATGGATGGGCATAAGTCATCCTCTGAGTAATGCTGTAAGTGTGCCATTACCCAGATGCTATAGTATATTTCTCCTAAGCTAACTCATCGCTAACTGGCTGGGGCAAGCAATCATTACAGGAAACAATTAACACTAATCCAAATAAGCTCCAGGAAAAGGAAGCAACGCTAAATATCCTGCTTTATCCATCGGTCTAACATAGCAATAATAATCCTTGGAACTATCTGCCGATGCTCGCTTCCGCCACAATTCCAAATCTCCCAAAATCCTATTTTTCTCTTCCTTAGTCGGTGCATAATCGCTAGCTGCTTGGGGAATATTCGCACTCATAAAAATAGTAATGTATTGGTAAAGGTCATTTTTATTCCACCCATAAACACTCACGTTTGGCAATTGCCCTAACGCCAACACTGTAATCCCCAACGACCGCCCCAAACTAATAGCATCTCTGATAATTTTACCGCCGAATGTCTGCCCATTTCTCAGCTTTTCAGATTTGATGACATCCGGCTCAATAAACTCCCTTTCCCTCGACAATAGCAATTGCAATTCATCAATCAAGAAGAAAACTCGATTGAACTTCGGACACGGCTTATTATCGGCAAAACATTGTTGGTTGATGCTATTTCTTTCTGAGTACAGCTTCCTCAGATAAATAATCCCCTCATAAGCACTTGGGATAGTTACTCCGTTACTAGCAGTTACCGATTCAAACCCAATATAATCAGGCTCAAACAGTTTCCCATTAATTGTAAAAGTGGCGTAATCATCTACTTTTGGCTGAATGTAAATTACTTCGCAGTCTGGCTCTTTCCTAACAACTAAACCACAATAATTTTTAGCCAGTTCTGTTTTCCCTTTTCCCCTAGCTCCAAGGATGGCTAAATTCTTCCCATCTTTGGCAGCATCTTTGTATAAGATTTCCAACCAATTATCAGGCGCATCTTTAATTCTATCTAGTTCATCCCTCCTATCGATTTTTACCTCAATCCTCCCATTTTTAGCTTGGATTGTCGGCTGAGGAATATCAACCATTCCAGGTAAAATCTTAGCCACTATCTCTAATTTAGATGGCTCCCAGTAATTAGTTGGTTTGAGGTAAATCCTTTCTACTCCCTCTATCACTCTTTTTGAGATGAATTCTGATTGAATTCCTTGTTGAGCTAATGCTGTTTGAATCTGCGTAACTAGCTCATCAGCATCCGGCTTTTTAGCGGTGTATAGTTCGTTGAATAACTGCTCGTTCTGCTCTTTTAAACTGACGATTTCCGATTGGAGTTTTTGGATAATTACATTCTGGGCTTGGATTTCTAATTGAGCATTCTTGAGCAATTCTTTAGTTTGCCCCCGTTCGTCGCGTACATCAAGCCGGATGCGCTTTTCTTCTAACCTGAGCGCTTTTTCTTCTAACTTCAATTGTTCGGAGAATTTCTTTAAATCGGATTCTAACTTAAGCACATTATCTCGCCACTGATTTGTAGCTGCTAAATCAGCATCCAATTGAGCAATTTTGGCAGCGAAAGCCAGTTCTAATTCGGCTTTTTCAGTCTCTAGCTGTTGTTGCAGTTCTGAGAGCTTATAAGCCTCGCTTTCTTTCAAGAGAGCGATTTCCTTATTTTTGGATTCTGAAAGGTCTTGTAAAGCTTTTTGGTCAGCACTGAGGCGAGATTCATAGGACTCTCGTAAAACTTGTATTTCCTCTAGTTTCTTGGCCTCGGAAGATTCCAGTAATTGCTGTTGCCAAGTGTGGATACTTTGCAGTTCGTTGAGTTTGGTTTCAAGCTCGATGATTTTGGTTTGATTCAATTGCTCAATTTCCCGGCGACTGGGTACTTTAGCAACCAAGTAACTGCTAATTCCCAAGCCAGTAAGATCGGAAGA
>NZ_JACJUP010000152.1:0-9020 GCF_014748295.1 Planktothrix sp. FACHB-1355
CAAGAGATAGTAAGATAGTTAGCAATAGAGCGAGATATCTTGGCAGCAATTGGGCATATCGCTCAATAATAGATAAAGGATCGGGGTAGCTGACTTTGACATTCTCAAGGCGCTAAACCTTGGGAATATAGGGTGGCATTACCGGGATTGCTGTTGGTGTGAGTTTTGTGAGACTACTTATATGCGTTTATCCACTCTTGCTGTATGTACGTTAGCTGCTCTGGCAGCTGGGGCTTTGAGTGCAGAAGCCAGTCCCAGTCAGAGTACGCACGCTCCTCCATCTGGTGCTTACGCCGCACCGGAAACTGTAACAGCGCCATCTCTGGCGCAGCTAGTTGCCCAAATTGAGAACGATAGCAACTCTCAAATAGAGGTGACAAAGCAACTCGAAGCAGAATTAAGCTCGATCGCACAACCGACAAATAACATCATCGCTCAGTCATCTCCCGCAAGCGCTAAGCAGTCCGAAGCAACGGAATTGCTTGTGACGGAAAACCCAGGTGCGGCAGCCCTGCGAGCCAATAACTTCGTTTCCCAGTCATCCATAAACGCGGATGTCAACCAAGTACTGAACGATCGCCAAAGTCAAAATCAAACCAATTATTGCGGTTCGCAAACGACACAGAACCCTACAGCCTCTAACTCCACAACCCAAGTGGCTCAAGGTTCCAGGAACTGCCCTCGTCCGCGACAGATTGCCCCTCTCTCCGTACCCGAAGTAGAAGATGAATTTGAATCTTCCCCTGGCTTGAGTATCTACATTCCCGTTGGCTTTGGTGCGGATCGAAACACCTTCTTTCTCGGCGGCACTTATCAAAACACCACGAGATCCGATGACGATGATAATAACGGCAATGTTGGCGTTGGTATCGGTTTAGGCGATGCCGATCGATTAGTTGGGGTGGAAATATCCTACGCCTTTGAAAATTTCAACGATGAAGATGATTTTGGCGAAGGCGGCTTTAACTTAAAAGTGCATCGTCGCTTGAGCCAAAGTCTATCGGTAGCAGCTGGCTATAACGGCTTGATCAATATCGGCAGCCATGACTTTGAACATTCCCGCTACGGCGTAATTACAAAAATCTTTCGGACGCGAGAATCGATTCGCGATCCTTTCAGTCGCCTCGCAGTTACGGTGGGAGTAGGCGACGGACAGTTTCGCTCGAACGGTGCGATCGATGCTGATGATAACGATCCCAACTTTTTTGGTAACGTAGCCTTCCGACTTGTCCGACCGATCAGCTTTATTACTGAATGGACAGGAACAGACCTAGCATTGGGCTTTTCGATCGCACCCTTTAAAGGCATTCCTTGGGTAATTACTCCCGCCGTGCGCGACTTAGCCGGTAGAGGTGACGACCCGCGATTTGTGTTAGGCTCTGGAATTTCATTTCAGTTTTAAGTAGGAGGTGCAACAATCATGCGGACAATTAAATCTTTTGTTTGGGTCGTCGGTCTATCTCTGATTGCCGGGTCACTAACGACTACTCCTGCTAAGGCAGATCACGTTCCCGACATTACAGGAACTAATTACTGGAACAACACCTCACCCCAATTCGGTCGTCGCGGCGTTCGCTTAGATCCCGATTTAGTCGATCGAGTCAGAAGGTTCAACGATGAAGCCGAACAAGCCTATAACGGTTGTTTGGCAGCAGTCGAAGCCGCACCGCCAAATCCCGGTGGCCCCCGACAGTATTTGCGAACCCCCCAAAATGTGGCAGGCGAATACCCGGCTGCGTGTCAGCGGCTCAATGCGTTGCGAAATGAGCGAGATAGCTTGCAGGATCGATTGCAGGGAATAGGACAGGCAAGTCCATCTCGGAAGATTTGGTAAATCTCTGCTTAGGCTGGCAACTTCTAGGTTTCAAGGTGAGTGAGGAGGAGTAAGAAAACTATGATCCAAAAAAAGGGTAAAAGCGATCGCACTGTTGGGGTGCAGTTGCTGATGGGAGCGATCGTCGCCGGAGCGATCGGCATTTTCTCAATGCCTGTAAAAGCTCAGAGCATTCCATCGCAAGGTGTCCAATTCAACGAAGATACCCTGATCGAATTTGAATTCAGAGAATCCCACGGCTACTACAAGTCTACTTTTGGCGTCATCAATTTAAGAACTCGCCAAATGACAGATCTGATCGCCGAAGTCAAACCTTTTGATGACTACAGCGATACCTCGGATCTGAACAATCCCTCAAGACGCACAGATGACACCGGCACGCCAAGGGATTTCCTGGGAACGCCCGGTAACTCCGTACCAGATGCCATCAGGCGGTTTACGTTTCAGGCAAATACCCCTTACGCTTTCTACCTGAAGGTTTTTCGACCCAACAACACGTTGGTAACCACACTTTATTCGACCAGATTCGAGCAACTGGGCAGCTCCGATGCAGATTCCGCCCAGTCTGAAGGTGGTCTATCCGACGGGAAGGTGGGCGATCGCACAGGCGTCCGCGTCAGCTGGGACGATACCGGACTACCCAAACCGGGAAGAGACAGGGACTATGATGACTTTATTGTCGAAGCTGGCGGTTTTCTTGTACCCCCCGTTCCTTGTCCCAGAGTAGAGTAACAGGCTGACCGATTTCAGCTTTTGTAGCTTCAACGCAGAAACCCGGTTTCTTGAAGAAACCGGGTTTCTTTTCGCATCTAAACCGCTACCATATCCTTATGTTCGATCTTAGTTCCTAAAACTTTGAGGAATTCCCCTAACCAACGGGGATGAGCGGGCCAAGCCGGTGCCGTCACCAGATTACCGTCAACCATCGCTTCATCAACCGGAATATTAACGTACAGTCCACCAGCAAGAGTGACATCTGGGCCGCAAGCTGGGTAAGCAGTGCAACTCTTGCCTTGCAAAACTCCAGCTGCTGCCAAAAGCTGCAATCCGTGACAAATAGCGGCAATAGGCTTATTTGTTTGGGCAAAGTGACGAGTTATTTCCAGTACTTTTTCATTTAAGCGGATATATTCCGGCGCACGTCCCCCTGGAACAACCAAAGCATCGTAGTTTTCTGGTTCCACTTCATCGAAGTTGGCATTTAAAGTAAAGTTGTGACCTGGTTTCTCGCTATAAGTTTGGTCGCCTTCAAAGTCATGCACGGATGTTCGTACCTTTTGTCCAGCTTTTTTGTCGGGACACACGGCATGAACGGTATGTCCGACCATTTGTAGCGCCTGGAACGGCACCATCACTTCATAATCCTCTACATAGTCGCCGACAAGCATCAAAATCTTTTTGGCAGCCATATTTTATTACCTTCTTTATTTCACTTCACTATTTAAATAATAGCCAAGTCAGTGTTGTCATCTAAATTGACACAATTTTTAATTCGATCGAGACCTGAGAAGCTGGGTTTCTTGCCAAAAATTGAGGCGGGAGAGCAGAGGTTTTTCAACATAACTTTTTTGGACGATTTTCCCTTTGAGCGCAGATGCTTTTTTGCGCCTATAAGTATTGTTTATTAATTCTTTAAAATAGCCGTTGCCTTGGAGAGATTACCACTCAGTTATTTTATCTAGATGGAAGTAATTCTGTCTATCGGTAGAGCCGAAATATAAAATTTTTCTTTAGATTAGAGGACATCTTTAAACGTATTAATAAAAAATTAGGCAATGACTAAATGAAAAACACAAAACTAGCTACGCGCAAAACCTGTCAAAGGTTCTTGAGTAGCCAGACAGTCGAGATGACGTTGCAGTTATACGAACGGGCGATCGCAGCAACCAGCACAAGTATCGTAATTGCCGATGCGCTTTTACCGGATTTTCCTATTATTTACTGCAATGCAGCTTTTGTGCAACTTACAGGTTATTCGCTGGACGAAATTTTGGGACAAAGCTGCCTTTTTTTACAAGGCAGGGACACTGACCTATCTGGGTTGGCGCAAATCCAACAGGCGCTGCAAGCCAAGCGGGAATGCCGGGTAGTATTGAAGAACTATCGCAAAGACGGCGGTGCTTTTTGGAATGAATTGACTATTTCGCCAGTGCGAGATGTGCGCGATCGCATCACTCACTTTATTTGCGTACAAGTAGATGTAACTGAGCAACAAAAAGCTAAAAAGAGAATGCAAGCGCAATCTGCGGCAATGAATGCTTCAGCAGATGGAATGGCTATTTTCGATTCTACAGGGGAATTTATCTACATAAATGAAGCTTACGCTCAAATGAATGGATATGACAGTGCCAGAGATCTGATGGGGAAAAATTGGCAACTTCTCTACGATCGAGCAGAACTAAGAATATTTGAGCAGTATATTCTGCCTGCTCTGGAAAAACGTGGGCGATGGCGAGGTGAAGCGGTTGGTTTGCGACAAGATGGCAGCAAGTATCGGCAAGAATTATCCTTGAGCGAGATTGAAGCAGGCATGGGAATAGTTTGCGTAGTGCGGGACATCAGCGATCGCAAGCAAGCAGAAGTGGCGCTGCAACAAGTAAACGAATCGCTCGAACGCCGAATCGCTGTGGACAGAGCTCAATTGAGACAAGTCATTGACAAACTGCACAGGGAAACGCTGGAAAGGCAGCAGGCACAAGCAATTTTACGCGAAAGCGAAGCACTGCTGCGGCCTGTGGTCACCAATTTACCGATAATATTATTTGCGACCGATAAAGAAGGTAAGATCGCTCTTTTAGAAGGAAAAGGATTAGAGCCTTTGAATCTAAAACCTGGGGAATTAATTGGGCGATCGATCCTCGAACTCTACCTTCAAGAACCCGATATTCTCAGCAGAATTAGCCACGTCCTTGCAGGTGAAGAAACTGCCTGGGTTTGTGAAATTGGAAACTTGGTATATGAAAATCGAGCTACACCCCTAAAAAACCAAAGTGGTGAAATCTTGGGCTGCATCGGTATGGCAATGGATATCACCTATCACGTAAAACTTGAAGAAGCATTGCGGCAGCAAGCGGATCGGGAACTGCTGGTAGGAGCGATCGCTCAACGCATTCGCAAGTCTTTAAATCTAGAGGAAGTCCTCAATACCACAGTACAAGAAGTGCGGCAATTTCTGCAAACAGACAGAGTAGTACTTTACCGCTTTGAATCGGATTGGAGTGGCGTGGTGGTGGTGGAATCTGTGGGCGAAAATTGCGAACCAATTTTAGGAATTCCGATCGAAGATCCGTGCTTTAAAGAAAAGTACGTTCGGCAATACCAACAAGGTCGCATTCGGGCGATCGCAGATATCTACACCAGCGATATTGCCCAGTGTCACATCGATTTACTAGCTCGGTTTGAAGTGCAAGCTAACCTGGTAGTTCCCATTTTGCAAGGAGAAAACTTGTGGGGATTGCTGATCGCTCATCATTGTAGTGGCCCAAGGGAATGGCAGGAAACAGAAGTCACCCTGCTAGCACAATTGAGCGTGCAAATAGCAATTTCCATTCAGCAATCCGAATTATATCAAAAATTACAAACAGAACTTGTCGATCGCCTGCAAGCTGAAGCTGCCTTGCGACAAAGAGAAGAATTACTTTGCCAAAAAGCCTGCGAACTCGAACAAACCCTCAACGAGTTGCAAAAAACGCAATTCCAACTCATTCAGAGCGAGAAAATGTCTAGTTTGGGGCAATTAGTCGCCGGTGTAGCTCACGAAATTAATAATCCCGTCAACTTTATTTACGGTAATATTGAGCCTGCTAGAAATTACATTCAAGACTTGCTAGATATCATAGATCTCTACGAGCAGCACTGTCGGCAACCAAGTGCTGAAATTGAAGAAAAAGCCGAACAAATTGACCTAGAATTCATCAAGCAGGATTTACCGAAACTATTGGAGTCAATGCGGGTGGGAGCAGACCGAATTCGCGAAATAGTACGCAGTCTGCGTTACTTTTCGCGCACGGACGAAGCCGAGGTAAAAGCAGTGAATATTCACGAAGGCATTGACAGTACGCTCATGATTTTACAAAATCGTTTAAAACCCAATGCCAATTATTCCGGCATCTCGATCCTTCAAGAATATGGCAACCTACCTAATGTGGTGTGCTACCCCGGACAGATTAACCAGGTGTTTATGAATATCCTCAGCAATGCGATCGATGCTTTGCAAGAGAGTAGTAGGTATTCGGTTGCAGATAGTCAGGAAAATTCTCACCCAACACCGACAATTCGCATTCGCACTGAAGTTTTACACAACAACCGCATTGCGATCCGCATTGCTGACAATGGCCCAGGTATGCCAGAAGCGGTTCGTCAGCGCTTGTTCGATCCCTTTTTTACAACTAAACCAGTTGGTAAAGGTACCGGTCTTGGTTTGTCGATAAGTTACCAGATTGTAGTTGAAAGACACGGCGGTAAATTGCACTGTTTTAGCCAGCTTGGTAAAGGTACTGAGTTTGCGATCGAAATCCCTCTCCATCAGAATGGGGGGTAGAGGAGAGCGGGGGAGTCAAAAGTCAAAAGTCAAAAGTCAAAAGGAAAAAAGGGGTTAGGGATTAGGGGTTAGGGGTTAGGGAAAGTCAATCATTCAAAAATTCCTCCTCTTCCCTTTTCCCTCTTCCCTCTTCCCTCTTCCCTCTTCCCTCTTCCCCTAATCCCTAACCCCTAACCCCTAGCCCCTCATAACTAACTCCGCCATTTTTGGGCAAACTGTTCCAAAACCGCTTGAGAAATTTGCCCTTCCAGCCACTCCAAAGCCTCGTCTTGATAGGACAACCCATCATAATACTTGCAAACATTAATCATAGTTAAAGGTTGTGTTGGTTGCGGCGAAGTTCGATCGCGCCATCTTTTTGCAAACTCATCCATGATTGGTTTGGGAATTTGCCCTTGCAGCCATTCCAAAGCACGATCTTGCGCTGGCAAACCTTGATAATACTTGCAAACATCGACCAGACTGATAATTTCCGATGGTAGCGGTTGTGGTGGCGGTGAAGTAATTAATGCCTTCCAAGTTTTTGCCTCCACAACTCCATCCGCAGTCAAACCTTTAGATTTTTGAAACCCGATTACAGAAGTTTGCGTGTTAGTACCAAAAACGCCGTCAATAGAGCCAGGATTAAAGCCCCAAGCTTTGAGATATTTCTGCAAATCTTTGACTTTTGAACCCTTCGAGCCTTTCTTTAAAGGTATGCTGGGGGGAGCTAAAGTTTGTCGAACAACTCTTCGCAAACGGGGCAATTGGCTGTATAGCCAGTCGCCAGGGCAGTCAGTCGCTTTAAAGTCTCGATGTCCTTTAATATTGTCCGGATCGATATTGTAAGCAGAGCAAAGAGCAGCACATAATTCTACCAGACTATTCCATTGGGCTGTTCCCATCCGGTGAGTCATGAAGTTACCTTCATTTTCAATTCCTGGTGACTCGTTTGCCGCCTTATTTCCAGCGTGAGCAGAACGAACGCAATGTCCTTTGGAAATTGCTGCTAAAGTACCCTGTCTTCCCTCTAGTACAAATCCGCCGATCGTATTCAAAAAGTTGTGTCCGGAATCGTTCCAGCCGTTAGTCTCCATGTGAGCGCGTTGGATATTTCTGGCTAGCTGTTTGCCTCCTTCCAATGTTCCTTTAGATATAGCATTAGGAGGATTCGGGCTATCCGTATGGTGAATTATTATGAGTTTAGGTATTGTTTCTTCCGGCAACTCTTTCGGGGGTACGGCTCCCCAGTTAGCAGCGGAAATAACACTTGCAGTGAAAGGCATTTGAATTTCCTCTAAAATTTATACTCCAGTCAGTGACTCTAAAATTTGTTTTAGAGCTGCTTTTATATATTTGATTCAGGTGTCGATTTATTTCCTCCGGATCGCTTTTTAGGTAAATTCTCTAAGTTCATGAATTTTGGCGAATGTGTGGAAATACTTACATTAAGAACGATTGCCAACTTTTAAACTAAAGATAGTCGATGTCATCGTTATATTTTCGTTATTTTCGGTCTTTTTCGCTCCGGATCGGGCCAGGAGAATTGGATATAGTCTCTGGAAGCTCTGGCGATCGATCCCCATGAGGCAGAATTTGCAAGCATTGCATTCCCAGATTGCACCTGCCTACCAGGAAACAAAATAAATGAGAATAAAGTCCTGTAATAAAAGCAAAAGTAGCTGATTGAAATTGGATTATTACTGATTATTAATAAAAGCCCCAACTCCAAAAAAGCTATGTTAACATAACTGCATCTTCAGAGTAGGCAATTGTTGCCAACCGAATCTTTCTGTATTTGTTCGTGTAAAATTAACGAATTTAAATCTCAGTAAAAATACGGTGATGATGTTCGTATTTACAGGCTATCAAATTTTAGAGCAAATTTACGAAAGTGCCAATTCTTTGGTTTATCGTGGGTGGCAAGAGCGGGATAATCAACCTGTGGTACTGAAAATTTTAAAGCTAAACTATCCAACTTTCTCCGAACTGATTAAATACAAACAGGAATATTATATTACGCGATCGCTCGATTATCCCGGTATTATCAAAGTCTACAACCAAGAAAAATATCAAAACACGCTCTGCATAGTTTTAGAGGATTTTGGGGGAGAATCCTTGAAATTATGGATGAAGAAGCGAGTATTTACTCTCTTGGAATTTATCGAAATTGCGATCGCAACTACTGATAGTTTGGGTCAGATTCACGCCGCTAATATTATCCACAAAGATATCAACCCATCGAATATAATTTTCAATCCAGCAACAAAGCAGTTGAAAATCATCGACTTTGGCATTGCCACTCAATTAACTAGGGAAAATCCTACCTTGAAAAATCCCAACGTTTTAGAAGGTACACTTCCCTACATTTCCCCAGAACAAACTGGTCGGATGAATCGCGCTCTCGATTATCGCACAGATTTTTACTCTTTGGGTGTTACTTTTTATGAATTGCTGACTGGAAAACTGCCATTCGAGACTGACAACGCCCTAGAGTTAGTTCATTGTCATATTGCGAAACAGCCGCTACCACCGCATCACATTAATTCAGAAATTCCGCCAATTTTGTCGAAAATAGTAATGAAATTGATGGCGAAAACTGCCGAGGATAGGTATCGGAGCGCCTGGGGATTAAAAGTAGATTTGGAAAATTGTTTAAATCAGTGG
>NZ_JACJUP010000153.1:0-9076 GCF_014748295.1 Planktothrix sp. FACHB-1355
CTGTATATCCGACAAGACTTGCTACGATTTCAATTACTTTTATGTATTTGGAATTCAGTTTGCCCAGCCGATCGCAAATGTACCGCAGCAAGCGATCGCGTAATTTCTGGCGATCCTCTTGGCTTTGAGGCAACCAAGGCAATTCCACAAAGATTTGCAAACTGCCGTTGCGAGCCGCTTGGACGCGAACGTAAATGCCTTGGGGCACCAAAAGCGAGTTAATCCAGTAGGCGATCGCCTGGGTGTTGCCCAGTTGGGCTAGCTCAAAGATAGACACTCGATCTTGGTAATCTTGATAATTTGAATACACTGATTACTCCTCAAAACACCGTTGCCAACAATACCAGATTGCTGTCTAAACCGTAACTTTCGCGATCGATTGTGCCACATCAGCCGTAAAACTCAGCCAAAAACTCAAACCTCGATCTTTCCTCCCCTTGAAGGTAGGTGAATTTCTCAAGGATAATGGTTGCAAAACGTCTTCACTATATTCCGGTATCCCACTGTGACAGAATCTAAAACCTATAAAGATACCGTCAATCTGCCCAAGACCCAGTTTGATATGCGGGCGAACGCGATCGCACGGGAACCGCAGCTGCAAAAATTTTGGGCAGAACATAAGATTTACGAAAAACTGTCGCAAAACAATCCGGGCGATATTTTTGTTTTGCATGACGGGCCACCCTACGCCAACGGGTCGCTGCACATGGGTCACGCCCTGAATAAAATTCTCAAAGACATTATCAATAAGTATCAGCTGCTCGGCGGGCGCAAGGTGCGTTACGTTCCAGGTTGGGATTGTCACGGCTTACCGATCGAACTGAAAGTTTTGCAGGATATGAAAGCCGCCGAACGGCAAAACCTCACACCCTTGGAACTGCGCCGCAAAGCCAGAGACTTCGCCCTCAAAACAGTGGACGAACAGCGCGAAGGCTTCAAGCGCTTTGGCGTTTGGGGCGATTGGGATAATCCCTATTTAACCTTGAAACCGGAATACGAAGCCGCACAAATCGGTGTTTTCGGTCAGATGTTACTCAAAGGCTACATCTATCGCGGTCTCAAGCCGGTTCACTGGAGTCCGAGTTCTAAAACGGCTTTGGCAGAAGCGGAATTAGAATATCCGGAAGATAATCAAGGTCGCCCCACTCACACGTCGCGCAGCATCTATGCCGCTTTTCCGATGGTGAGTTTGGCTCCGCCATTAAAATCGGCGTTGGAGCAATATTTGCCGGAACTGGGAGTAGCAATCTGGACAACGACTCCCTGGACAATTCCGGGAAACTTGGCTGTCGCAGTTAACCCCAACCTCAGCTATGCAGTGGTGGAAGTTAGCCCAAACTCAGCCGGGGAAATACCAGGGAAGTTTAAATATCTGATCGTCGCCGCCGATTTGGTGGAGCGGTTATCGTCGATTCTGGGAGTCGAGTTAACTGTGAAGGCGACAGGTTCGGGTAAGTCGCTGGAAACTTCTACCTACCGTCACCCGCTATTCGATCGCGAAAGTCCGATCGTCATCGGTGGCGATTACGTTACCACGGATTCGGGTACGGGATTGGTACACACAGCTCCCGGTCACGGTCAAGAAGACTATCAAGTCGGTCGGCGTTACAATCTGCCAATCCTCGCGCCAGTTGACGATGATGGCAATTTCACAAAAGAAGCGGGAGATTTTGTCGGTTTAAACGTTTTGGGTGATGGTAATGCTGCTGTCATCAAAGCTTTGGCAGAAGTGGGTAGCTTGCTGAAGGAAGAACCCTACGTCCACAAGTATCCCTACGATTGGCGCACGAAAAAGCCGACGATCTTTCGCGCTACGGAACAGTGGTTTGCTTCTGTGGAAGGTTTCCGGGAAGAGGCGCTTAAAGCGATCGCATCTGTAAAATGGATTCCTGCCCAAGGAGAAAACCGCATCACGCCAATGGTGGCCGATCGCTCTGACTGGTGTATCTCCCGTCAGCGCAGTTGGGGTGTGCCAATTCCGGTTTTCTACGATGAAGAAACCGGGGAACCGCTGCTAACTGAAGAGACGATCGCTCACGTCCAACAGATTGTGGCCGAAAAAGGCTCCGATGCTTGGTGGGAACTCTCCGTACCAGAACTGCTGCCCCCACAATACCGCGAAAACGGTCGCACCTACCGCAAAGGCACCGATACGATGGATGTCTGGTTCGACTCCGGTTCGTCTTGGGCGGCGGTGGCGAAACAGCGACCGGAATTAATCTACCCAGTCGATATGTATCTGGAAGGGTCGGATCAGCACCGGGGTTGGTTCCAGTCCAGCTTATTGACAAGTGTAGCAAATAATGATATAGCACCATATAAAACGGTGTTGACCCACGGTTTTACCTTGGACGAACAAGGCCGCAAAATGAGTAAATCGCTGGGTAATGTCATCGATCCGAGGGTGGTAATTGAGGGCGGTAAAAATCAAAAAGAAGAGCCGCCTTATGGTGCTGATGTGTTGCGTTTGTGGGTGTCTTCGGTGGATTATTCTTCCGATGTTCCCATCAGTAAAAACATCCTCAAGCAGCTAGGAGATGTCAGAAACAAGATCCGCAATACGGCGCGTTTTTTGTTGGGTAATTTGCACGATTTTGACCCAGCAAAAGATGCGGTTCCTTACGATCGATTGCCGGATCTCGATCGCTATATGCTGCACCGGATGACGGAGGTGTTTGCAGAAATCACAGAAGCATTTGAAAGTTTCCAATTCTTTCGCTTTTTCCAAACGGTACAGAATTTCTGTGTTGTGGATTTATCCAACTTTTATTTGGATATGGCGAAAGATCGGCTTTATATCAGCGCACCCGATTCTTTCCGCCGACGCAGCTGTCAAACGGTACTAGCTATTGCTGTGGAGAATTTAGCACGAGCGATCGCACCTGTTCTGTGCCATATGGCAGAAGATATCTGGCAGTTTCTACCTTATCCGAAGCCTGCCGAATCTGTATTTGAATCCGGCTGGGTTAAATTAGACGAACGGTGGAAAAATCCCGAATTGGCTGCATTTTGGCAAGAATTGCGGCAGATGCGGGGTGATGTGAATAAGGTAATGGAACAAGCGCGGAAAGAGTCGGCGATCGGCTCTTCTCTGGAAGCAAAAGTGTTGCTCTACGTTGAAGATGCCGAGTTACGCCAACGCTTGCAGGATATGAATCCTACAGTTGAGTTACCAGCAGAAATCGCAGCAGCAGCAGAACTTGAAGAAGAAGATGACGACATCAATATTCCGATTCAGGTAACCACAAAAGAAACATACAGCGAACAATGGAACCAGTTTTCGGATCGTGTATCTGCTGTGGTGTCTGAATGGGTAGATAATCTGGGCGAAGTTTTGCAAGACAACCAAAAACTGCTGACAAGTCTCGGCTTAATTGTAGCGGTGGTAAGCTTGCTTTATGCGATCGCCTCTATGTTAAACGCCGTTAATCGCATCCCTGCACTGGAACCCTTCTTTACACTGGTGGGAGTTATATATTGCTTGCGTTTTGCGAGTCGCAATTTGTTCAAAGCAGCGGATCGGGAAGTTTTGTTCGATCGCATTCAATCTTTCAAAGATGAGGTAGTCGGTAGAACTACACCACGGGAAAAAGCGATCGTGCAAGCAGCAGATAGCATTACAGTAACAACAGAAACACTTGTCGAAACTTTGTCTGCAATATCTTCACAAGATAGCGATCTCGCCAATATCCAAAATAAGGGTGTGGACGAACTGCGTTACTTGTTTATTGCTTCTCAAGTAGAACTGCTAGACTCGCCAGATGCTTTGTCAGCAGTCGAGTACAAAGGACAGTTTGATGGTGTAACTGTGGGTATAGTCAAAGCAGAAGGAGAAAAGTGCGATCGCTGCTGGAACTACTCAGTTTATGTGGGTAAATCCGCACTGCATCCCCTCTTATGCGAACGCTGTATTCCCGCGCTACGCGGAGAGTTTTAACTGCGTTAAACACGATCGAGCTTAGTAGGTTGGGTTAAGGTAACGAAACCCAACCTATTGTTTTAAAGCCATCTGCTGTTTATAGAGATTGGCTGAGGCTTGCAATTTCTTGCTAGAGCGCCAGTCTAGTAGAATAAATTGATAAAAAAACGAGATATGTATTATGTAGGGGCGAAGTATTTGGGCGACAATCGATCGCGAGAAACAACAATTTTTATATCCAAATGCTTCGCCCTGCCGAGGTTTCTGTACACATACACACCTTATTTGTTTTGTCAACCTCTTTTACTGGACTGGCGCTCTAAGTTTTTCCTCCTGCATCAATCCTCATTCTCCCAAATCAAACTTGGCTGGGTTTTGCTTCACCGTAGTAATAACGCTGATCTTTTGTAAAAATTCTTGTGTTAATTGGGCAAAAGCTTTAGCACCAGAAGAGTTAGGATTGGATAGGATAACCGGCATAAAAGAATCGACAGCTTTCGAGACGCTGACATCAACTGGTATGCGAGTTTTGAAGAGTTTTGTGGCGCTGTAATCTTCATTGACTCGGCGCATCACTTGCTGGTAATACCTTCCCGTTAGCAGACTACCGGACATCGTAAAGACAATTCCCAGCAATTGAATATTCACCGGATCGTCTTTATGAATTTCTCTCTGTTGGGCAAGTCGTCTTTCCAGTAACTGAATACCGATCACGGATAATGGTTCTGGCTTGGCAGGTAATATATAAAAATCGCTAGCCAAAAGACCGCTACGAGTTAAGAGGTTATACCCAGGCGCACAATCGAGGATGATAAAGTCATAGTCTTTAATGACTGGACTTAAAATGTGTTGTACCAGTCTTCTTTCAAAGCGAATCCAAACTTGCTCGAAGTTATTTTGACCTCCATGAATTGCTTTTTCATAGAGCATTTCCGATACTAAAAATTCGTCATAAAGATCCAGATCACCCGGCAATAAATCCAGATCTTTAAGCGAACAAATATAAGGGCAAATTATATCCTGAATCGCTATCGATAATTTAATATCGGGTTTGATTGCCTTATTTACCAAATGTCTCAGCGTTCTTTTGTCTCTGCGGCGCTTAGAAAAGTCCTGTGGGGACATCAAGCTGAGAGTGGCACTGATTTGATTGTCCAAATCGACCACTAAAACCCGCTTACCGAAATCTTTTACTAAACTGGCGGCTAAGTTTACGGTGAGGGTCGTCTTACCGACGCCGCCTTTCATGTTGGCAGTTGAAATGATATATCCCATTCGTTCTGTCCTCTCAAGATGACGCCCTACATAGCAAGGTTGGTCTAGATATTCTGGCAATCTCAGCATGGATTGCTTAATTAAATTTAATATCTTTGGGCACGGGGCAAAAGGGCGTTAGCTACTGAAATCTTCCCACGGAGGTAGACGAATCATTTGACGATGCCTTTTGTCGCTAGAGAAGCCTAGCTTTGGGGCAATTCGATAATTGTAGCCAACAAGCTTTGCAATCGGTGTAGATGCGATCCCACTTGGTACAGTAGATCCCCTTTTCCCAGCAGGTAGGCAGCTGCTTTTCGATCGCCACCTAGCACAATAACTGAATCTGCCTCACTCGCGGTACGCAATGCAATCCTCCCCGGTAAATTAGAGCGGATGAGCGGGGTGACAACCTTAGCTTCTGGGCGTTGGGTAGCGACGATCAGGTGGATACCAGCTGCTCGCGCCATCGCGCCGAGACGTTTAATGCACAATTCTAGTGCATTGCGAATTTCTTTTTCCGCCATAAAATCAGCATATTCATCAAAAATGCAAACAATGCGGGGTAGCGGTTTACTTGCTTGCAGATTGTAATAACTGATATCCGGACACCCAGCCGCTTCAAACAGACGGTAACGTTCCTCCATTTCTGTAACTAACTCATTCATCAGGGAGATCGCACTTTCGCTATCTTTGACCACAGGAGAATATAGCCAGGGTATCCCTTCAAATTCCGGAAAAGTTACCCGTTTGGGATCGACAAGGGCAATTTTGAGGCGATCGGGTGCGTGTCGCAAAAGTAAACTGAGGAGAAGACTTCGCAAAAACTCGCTTTTCCCGCTACCAGTTGTCCCCCCCACCAAAAAGTGACAGGTATTCGGATCGGATAAATCTGCTTCTACCAATTCGCCATCAAGGTTTATACCAATAGCAATTTTTACAGGTGCTGTTGCGGGTAATCGCTGATGCTGGATGTAATCTTCGATTTTGGCAATTTGACGATCGGCTCGCGGTAAGTCTACACTGACATATCCCGCTTGCGGTGCAATCATCGGCGGGTAAGCTAACTCTAATTGCACCTGTAGATCGGCATATCTATTTAATATAGAAACAACTTTTACCCCAAGCTGAGGTTTGAGCTTAACGCGGATGAAAGCTGGGCCGATCGCTGCGCCTTGGTAATCAACGTTAATAGCAAAAGACTTGAGAGTTTCCACTAACTTTTGGGCGATCGCATCTGCGTCGGGAGTTGGTGCAGGTTGCTTTTTCGTCTCAGATACTTGAGAAGATATCCCATTTTCAGAAGAACTAGGTTGACTGCTTTCTACCGTAAAAAAACTCTGACACTTTTCTTGCTGAGGACAAATCTGACAAAGGTGCGCTTGGGGAGTTGGTGGCGGCGGATTGGGGTGAGGTGGTTTCCAACTCAACCATTCTCGCATTTGCTGTAATTTATGAGGAATAACCTGATGAACTGTATTTTCCAGTTGTTCCCAGGAATAACGATATTCTTTGAATTCTGGAAAAACGCAGTAAACCGCCGAATCAACTGGTACATTTTTCTTTTCTTTCAGCATATAGCTGTACAGAGAAACTTGTGCTAATTGTGCTGAAGGATCGACTGGTTCGTAAGTTTTGTACTCGACTACACAAAGGCGCTTGTTCTCAAAATCAAAAACTAAACTATCCAGTCTTCCAATTAACTTTTGCTGCGTTCCATCTGGTAAAATGAAATTATGTTCGAGACTGAATTCTCCTGTAACCAAAGTGCGAGAAATCACAGCATCCGCACGACAATAGCGGCGGTTTTTAATCAGTAATTCAGTCCAGTGACGGATGAGTTTGGTTAATCCCTGCCAAATTTGATGCAGCGCCGTCGCTTGGTTTGCATCTTGTTGTTGAATAGCTGTTTGCAGATAGGATGGATAGAATACTTGTATGTAAAATAACTGCTGGATTTGAGTAGCGATCGCATCCGCCTTCAATTTTTCTACTGGTGGATCGAACAAAGCTTGAAACTGCGGTTCGCGTTTAGCAGTACTGATAAATTCTTCGGCTAGTTTGTGGAATATAGTACCAATTCCTTTGGTGCGATCGTCCGGCAAAAACTGCGTATTTCCATTAAAATGTTGCTTCAAATAAAATAAACGCGGACATTCAAACGCAACTCTAACTTTGGTTACGCTAAAAGAAGTATTTTCGGATTTTTCAGATCGCGGCATTGATGCGCTCTCCTCTGAAGTGGTATAATTACGATTAGCTACTTTTAATAAACGCTGATGTACGTGAGCCAGATAAACTGTATCGTATTTAGCATATTTTAACTGTTTTTCAGTTAAAGGTCGCCGTCCCCAATCACTTGCTTGTTCCTCTGTATCGACATTGGTAAATTGACAAAGTTCTGCTGCTAAAGTTTTGAGTTTTAGGTTAGAAACAGAGAGGCGATCGCGTGTGATTTTCCTCGCCATCCTCAAAGTGCAAGTCACATTTTTTGCTTTGCTTCCCCCCAAAAATCTCAAATCGTAACTCGCGTTGTGAAAAACCTTTTCGATTTCGGCATTAATCATGATTTGCTTGACAAAATATGCTACCAAATCCGGCTTATCCAATACGTCTAGAATATAAGCGCGATCGGCATTCAGATTGTCAGTATCTGCCAACACCTGAATTAGAGATAATCTCGGATATGCGGTATTCCAGTCAGCTACTTCTGTATCTGCGAAAATGATTTTTGCAGATGCAAATTTGTTGATTATAGCTATTATTTCAGAAGCTTCATTGAGGTAAGGCATGAGATACTAAACTTGAGGTACAAAGCAAACCAAATGGTCTTTTGGCGGGTCTTTAGGATTGACAAGTTGGATTTTATTTTCCTTAATTAGCTGTTGAATCAATTGCTCAACTTGAGTTTGATTGACTTCGGAAAACTTCCTGACCGCATTTTCATTTAAAGTATTTTTACTTAAGTATCCTTGAGTTTTCACTACATTAAGTAAAAATTCTCTCACCTCCTTAAAATCCCCATTATCTGTTGGAATATCAGCTTTTCGCACAATGCCTAATCCCTGCAATAAAATACAATTATTCAAAATTTCTGCATTGCGAATTAGATCTTCTAATTCCTTCAAACTGACGGGTTTGCCTGCCACTACTAATTCATTGGCAAGTGCAGAATTAACCAAACTGTGATATGCAGCTAAGTAGTGAACAGAGGATAAAGTTGGCTTAATATGATGATGTTGAGAACCTGTGAAAATTTGTTTGTATATTTGGTATCCGGCAAGTTTTCCGTTCCCTACTGTAACACCACGAATCAGATGCAGATTTTCACAAGCATTTTGTTGAATCACTTTCTGGCAAGCATTCATAATATGAACAAAGCTAGTCATACTGGGATCTTCTGTCCAGACTATTCCTACCCTTTTTTGCTGATTAGGGTTTTCATAACTGAGGGAATGACCGCTGTACTTTCCACTTAATAGTTTAGGTTTAATTCCCTGAAATTGTAAGGCAGCTAAAGCTTCTGCCAACATCCGAATTAGTTCCGGTGCTGCTAAAAGGCTAATTTTGATAATTTTTATCTGAGCTTTTTTGTATTCATCCTGCCAGATTAATTTGAATGCTGCTAAAACCTTGTCATTTGGATCATTACCATTATTAGCATTATTACCCTCATCACGCTCATCATCTTTATCACTTGTAGCAATTATTGATTTTTTATATTTATCAAACAGATGCCCACCCAGAATTAGTGTATTCCTCGGATCGGTTTTACCACCGGGAAATTTGATTTCTAGTGCTTGGCGAGTTAAAGGAAAAATTGAGGAAGTAGGCTGAGGCTTAGCTTGAGAGTGAAGTAGCTTTAGCCGAAAAGCCCACAGTGCTTCTGCTTGATCTAGATTA
>NZ_JACJUP010000154.1:0-8970 GCF_014748295.1 Planktothrix sp. FACHB-1355
GCCCACCCTACTTGCTAAGCTTCGATGACTACGCGCAAATTACCGCGTTTTTTGGCGACTCGGCAGGAAGTTGTATTTCCAGTTCGCTCGAATTCCAAATCCAGTAAAGTTCCGCCTACTCGCAAATTGTGCAACGACAGAGATTCGATCGACTCCGGAAGCGCCGGATCGATAATTCGCAAATAATTATTCGGCGCATCCGGTACCAGATCGATCGTCATTTGCAACAACTGAAAAATGCTGCCCGTTGCCCAAGCTTGGGGCGAACAAGCGACAGGATAGCGTATGGGAGTATTGTCGCCGTTACGTTCGTAGCCGCAGAATAATTCTGGGGGACGTTGATAGGGTTGATGCAGCGTCATATCAATCAATCCCTGGCAAAGTTCCAACGCTCGATCGATCGAACCGAGACTGCGTAACCCCATTGCAATCAGCGAATTATCGTGCGGCCAAACAGAACCGATATGATAGCCCATCGGATTGTAGGCGGGTGATAAACTGCTCAAAGTGCGAATACCCCAACCGTTGAACATATCTGGCGCTGTCAGTCGTTCCGCTACACTATGAGCTTTTTCCGGGGTAAGAATGCCGAGATGGAGACAGTGACCGGGATTGGAAGTAATGCTATCGACTTGATTGCCGTCGCCATCGAGAGCTAAAGCACAAAAACTTTCGTCTTCCAGCCAAAAATCGCGATTAAAGCGGGCTTTCAAGTCATTCGCTTCTTCTAGCCAGCGCTCGGACAAATCGAAGCGCTTCTTTATTCTGGCAATTTCCGCCAAACGCACCTTCGCGGCGTAGACGTAAGCTTGGACTTCGCAAAGAGCGATCGGCGGTTTTGCCAGCTGACCTTTACGATAGACAATACAGTCGCCGGAATCTTTCCAACCTTGGTTTACCAAACCTCGCGACGATCGACAAGCATAACGGAGATAACCGGTTTCCTGACAATTGCGATCGATCCAATCCATCGCCGCCAAAGCGTTTGGCCACAAACAATCTAGGGTTTCCCCGTCCGCAGTCCAAGCATAGTACTCCGCATAAAGCATCAACCACAAAGGTGTGGCATCCACAGTACCGTAGTACGGTGTATGGGGAACTTCACCGCAGCGAGCCATTTCCCCAAAGCGGATCTCGTGTAAAATTTTCCCCGGTTCCTCGTCGCGCCACTCATCATTTATTTTGCCTTGGTATTCGGCAAGAATCATCAGAGTTTCCCGTGCGATCGACGGGTTGTACATTAAAATTTGAGACGCCGCTATGATAGAATCGCGACCGAACAAAGTAGAAAACCAAGGCACTCCCGCCGAAAGCACCGTACCTTTATCGAACGATTGACGCAGCAAATAAACATCTTTTTCAGCGCGTTCGATCGCCTGATTAAAAATAGCTTTGTCCGAGCGAATCCGCGTACTTTGCTGCGTCCAACTTTGCTCCTCCTGTAACTCAGCCGCCTTAGCTTGGCCTAGCGTAATGGGAGCCTGTATTGTAGATATCGGTTGGTTATTGGTAAACATCTGAAGCCGATATCCGATGGTTTCGCTTTGGTGAGATGGCAACTCCAGACGCCAAATAGCGGTGTAGCCCTTAAAAAGGTCTGGCTGGCGATGGTTGAACTGGATGCGAGATTCCATAATCGAGCCATCTAGACCTTGGTATGCTAAAGTCAGCTCGCCAGTTTCTTGTTCGGCTGGTTTTCCATCTCGGATCGATCGCAGAAGTTGCCCGCGTTTTTGTCTCCCAAAACCGCGCACTTCAAATAAATCTACGAAATCGGCATCAAAGCTAATGCTCAGTTCAAAGCTAACGGTGTTGGTGCTGTAATTAGTGACTTCTATTTCTGAAAAAAGAGCGCCATTGAGAAGAAGTTCGCGCCGAATTCCCAACGTATCGGGTGCGAGAAGATTTTCGATTCTAGGATTGGTACACAAAACCGACAGCACAAAGCCTTTATCGGCTGTGCTGTTGAGCAAAACTGGGGCTCGACCTTCTATTTGCAACTCCAGGCGACTCAAAAACCGGGTGTCTTTGCAGAACAGACCCATACTGGTGTCTACATCGTCTCTTAAACTGCAAACTATGTTGCCCAGCGTATCGGTCACCAAAAACATATCGTGGTCTTTGATAGTGAGCGTTGGCTGGGGTTCTTCATTGAGAACGCAAGGCCATTCTGGGATGGGCTCTCGATCGAATGGCACAAAAATTTTATCGTCTAGCTCAACAATATCCGGCAACATTCCAATCAATTTTCGCTTCAGTGTACATTATTGATTTTAAATTTTAGATTTTAGATTTTCGATTGACATCACCGCTCAACTAAACTTACTCAAACCTACTCACAGGCTGAAAGTCCAGTCATTCGTAGTGGGTCAAGCACCACAGGGTTAAACGGCAAACCCTTTATTCCTTGGTCTAAGACAACTACTTTTCGGCACAATTCTCGCCTCGATATAGGAGATGGTAAAGTTGATTAAAGTTTAATTTCTGGTGGTGTGTAAAAAAGTGTTGACGATAATGATAATTAGCTAGGTTAAACAAATTTTTCGACAAAAAAGCCTTATGGTCAATTTCTGACCAGAGAGGATGGTTTTTTGTGATAATATGACGTTCTACTAGCTTCATGTTGTGATTATACCGTGAAAAGAGCTACTCTCAAAAACTCCCTCACCAAAAATTATCATAATTGGCATCTAGCTATCAAAATGACTAAGATTGAGAAGAATTAGTTAGATTTTTGGCAACTGCATTTACCCCTAAATTTCTGTGAAGATCTGCTAGGATTCCCATGAGTTAAGGATAAAGCGATCGCGTCCGCTAGCTTTTGCTTCGTAGAGCGCCTTATCAGCAGCATCAATCAGCATTATCGGCTGGGAATGGGGAGGCGGAACAATACAGGCAAGACCCAAACTAGCAGTAACGTACTGGCTGACCCCAGACTGGGGATGGCTGATTTTCAACGCTGCTATGTTGGCTTGAATCTGCTGAGCTACATGAATTGCACCACGATCCGGGCTATTGGGCAAAATCACGGCAAATTCTTCACCTCCGTAACGCGCCACTAGATCGGCGGGACGTTTCGTAGCTTCGCGAATAGCATGAGCAACCTGCTGCAAACATATATCTCCAGCTAGATGACCGAAATGGTCATTAAAAGCTTTAAAAAAATCTACATCGCACAGAATCAACGATAGGAATCCTTGTTCCCGTGCCATTCGTCGCCATTCGCGTTCGAGAGTTTCATCAAAACCGCGACGATTGGCGACTTGAGTCAGACCATCCAAACAGGCAATCCTCTGTAACTCCTGATTAGCTGCTTCCAGCTGTTTGTAAAGTTGAGCTTGTTCGATTAAACGACGCACCCGCTGGCGCAGTACAGCCCAGTGGATGGGCTTAGTCACATAATCAGTAGCACCCACCTCAAAAGCTCGATCGACAGATGCCGCATCCTCCAAACCGGTCACAATTAAGATTGGCGTGCGACCCGATCGCATTTGCCATAGAGAATTTTGTTGACCTTCTGGATTACCGTAAAGTAGCGTCTGTTTGGCATCCTCTTCATTTAAAGATTGCAATTTTGCACAGCAGGCAAAACCATCCACGATGGGCATAACCGCATCTAATAGCACCAGATCCGGCTTGATGCGTTGGTAAATCTCGATCGCTTCCTGACCGTCACAAGCTTCTACAACTCGATATCCTTCTTTTTCCAGCGCACGCCGGAGTAGAATTCGCATCATTTTTTCGTCATCCACGATCAGGATCGAAGGTGGTTCTGGTTGACAAACTCCTGTGTTCATGGTTGACATTTTTGGCGTTCTATTTGCAAAGCGGCCTTAACTGCTTCATATTCGAGATTAATGAGAGACTGATTGCCAGTTCGTGCGGGCAAGACAATTGCCGACGCCTGTTCGAGATTGCCATTTTGACCCAGTGCTTCCAATTGTCTGCTTAATTCGGCAAGTGTAGCTGCACCCAGAGTAGCACTGGTTGACTTGAGAGTATGAGCCGCCCGCATTAGCGTCCGCCAATCACCGATTTCAACGGCAGTTTGGATGGCTTGCAATAATTGGGGAACATCTTCTAGAAAACAATCAATTACTTCCTGCACAAGTTCCCCAGCATCATCTTTACCTGCCATATCGCGGATTGCTTGCAAAGCGAGAGGATCGATCGATTGCGGACATGGGATTTGAGTTTTTCGATCGTCGGGTCGCGCTTCGGATGGCATCGTCTCCTGGCAATTATGCCAGCTCTCCCAGGCGCGATCGAAAATCGCACAGGTGGAATTGTTCTGCTGACACCTCTCCAATGCCAAAAGCAATTCTTCCAGCCGGACTGGTTTACTGATATAGTCGTCCATACCCGCTTGCAGACAAATCTCGCGATCGCCCTGCATAGCATTAGCCGTCATCGCAATAATCCAAGGTCTACTCGACTTGAGATTTTGAATTTTAGATTTTAGATGGGATGGAATAGATTTCCCCTTACCTTCTCCCTCTTCTCTCTTCCGCTTTTCTCTCTCCATTCCCCATTCCTGGCAGATGCGACGAGTGGCTTCTAGTCCGTCCATTTCTGGCATTTGCACATCCATCAACACCACGTCGTAGGATTGCCGATGCAGGGCATCCAGCACTTCCAAGCCATTCGCCGCCACATCCGCCCGATACCCCAGGCGCTGTAATATTTGTAAAGCTACCTTCTGGTTTACCACATTGTCCTCCGCTAACAGAATTCGCAGCGGTAGCGATTCAGCGAGTTTGGGCATTGTTTGCCCTGTATCGAAAGTCATTCGTTCTCTGTCTTTTAACGATGAAAAATTATTTTTGATAAAAGTCGAACGAACGGAAAAGATATCAACCAAAATATCGTAAAGTTGAGATTGTTTAATCGGCTTATTCACGAAAGCGGCAAAATCTGCACTGCTGTTCTGGAAATCCGTTTGCTGTCGTCCCAGAGAAGTTAGCATCACTAAAGGCAATTGACGGTACTCTGGGATTTGGCGAATTCGAGTGGCAAGGGTAAGACCATCCATCTGCGGCATCTGCATATCCAAAATAGCCAAGTCAAATTCCTTTTTCTGAAGCAGCCATTCCAATGCTTCGCTACCAGATGCAGCCGCCTGAGCGAACATTCCCCAAGACTGAGCTTGTAAAAGCAAAATTTTGCGATTGGTGGCATTATCATCAACTATGAGCAGTCGCTTTCCTGCTAAATGAGAGCGAGGCTCGCCCAAGGTCGTCGTCACGCTTGGCCAGTTGTCGGTACTGCTGTTGAGAGCAACTTCGGCAACGATCGCAAAATAGAACGTAGAGCCTTCTCCCTCTTCTGTTTCAAACCACAGCCGCCCACCCATCATTTCTGCTAACTTTTGGCTGATCGCTAAACCCAAACCCGTACCGCCATATTGTCTGGTAGTGGAAGCGTCAACCTGACTGAAAGCTTTAAATAAGCGATCGATCCGATTGGAAGGAATACCAATGCCAGTATCTTGGACGGCAAAACGAATCGCGTATTTTGATGGAGTAGGGGAGTGATTAACTTCGTTTTTTGAGTTTTGAGTTAAAAAAATTTCTCCCGACTCTGTTTCGCTCTTTAGAGGGCGGGCAGACACCGACACCAAGATTTCCCCATTTGTCGTGAATTTGACGGCGTTACTGAGCAAATTTACTAAAATTTGGCGTACTCTGGTGATATCCCCTACTAAAGTTACAGGTACAGAAGGCTCAATCAGATAAGCTAATTCCAGTCCTTTTTCAGTTGCTTGACGCGCTACCAAGTCGAGACATTCTTCAATACAGCTACGCAAAACAAAAGGTGTTTTTTCTAACGCCAGCTTACCCGCCTCAATTTTAGAAAAATCGAGGATATCGTTAATAATAGCGAGCAACGCTTCGCCACTACTGCGAATAGTTTCCACAAAGTCTTGCTGTTGAGGCGTTAATTGCGTATCCAGCAACAAACCTGTCATACCGATAACCGCATTCATCGGAGTGCGAATCTCGTGACTCATAGTGGCGAGAAATTCGCTCTTGGCGCGGTTGGCAGCTTCTGCGGACTTTTTGGCTTGTTCCAAATCTAAGTTTTTGGCGATTAATTCCTCCCGTTGGCGCATTTCTTGCTCTAGCAGGTGGCTTTGAGCCAAGGCGATCCCGACTTGAGCGGCGACAGCTTCCAACAATTCAATTTCGTCTTTAGTCCACTGACGGAAGCGATCGCACTGATGCAAACCAATCACGCCGTTAGGTTCTTCCTGGTAGGAGGTACGAATCCCTAAAAGCGATTTGAGATTCATTTTACGACAGAGTTCTGTCACGGGTTCTAAGAGCGGATCGATGTAAACATTAGGGGAAGGTATCGCCCGATCGCTAGCCAGTATATGCTGTGCGTAGGGATTAGCATTTACGGGGATTTCTAAATTTATAATCGATTCGTACCCAGGTTCTGAATACTCAGCTACCACCGTAAGCTGGGCGGTAGGAGTGGCAATATAGGTATGAATGACGCATTGGTTGACTTTAAAGGCATTACCTAGCAGTTTGGCAGTGGTTTGAATAATTTGTGTCGTGTTATAGCAGGCACGAATTTCTTGCGTAATTTGTGCTAAAAGAAGACTGCGTTCCAGTTGTTGTTCTAAAGCCGAGTAAGCTTTAGCGCGATCGATCTCGCTGCCGATCCACTGCCCCATTAACTTCAAAAATTCTTTGTCTACAGATTGGAACAGCGTGCATCGCGGGGTGCGGCTAGAGAAACACAGCACACCGTAGACTTGGCCTGCTACAACTATTCTCGTGCCCAGATAAGCTTCCATTTGAAAAGCCGCGTAGCCTGGATGATACCACCACTCAGAATTGCTGGCGTCAATGCCGATGGGTTCTTCCGATTGCAAGGTTTCGCGGCAGTAAGTTTGCTGCAAATCGAATACATCTCCGCTACGGATGCTATTATCGGGCGTTTGTGCTGCAACTATTTCATAGCGATCTCCTTCTACACAAGCCAAGACGCCAAAATCTAGGGTCAACCGCTGAGAGCCAATTTCTAGCATCCTTTTCAGACGCTGGTGAAAATCCATTTCTTGCGATGCCGTCACCTCATAAAGCGCTCGAATTGACGCTTCGCTCTCTCGCAGTACTCGCTCTGCACGTTGAGGCTGGTGGGGCGGCTGAAAAATATCACCGCCCCACCAGCGGAAAATTCGCTGGCGATCGGCTACAGTAGTCGCAGTGCCATCCGCAATGCTTTGGCGCGATGTGCGATAAATCCAAGCAATGGAAATCCCAGCCGCTAGGGCAATCAAAAAGTCAAATCCTACTTGCAATATGAATGGTGTGGAAATGATGTGCTGTTCGCCGACAACGGCAGTTGCCAGGACATAGCCTGAGTATGTAAATGTGCAAGTACAAAAGATTGCGGAGCCTGCTGCTAACAGCCCATTCCGTCGTATATGCTGCCCCATAACCAGTTGCTTAATAATTATAAATGCGATCGTAAAGTAGCAAGTGGCAATAAAGATAATCGTGCCGAGCGCAAGTTTTATAAGCATCTATTAAAACTTCCTTGATTCAAACTTTCCTAGTGGTTGCCGCAGCAGTCATTTTTAAAGTGTGATTTGGGATGGCCAGTTACCCATACCCCCTCGCTAATAGCCAATAATGTTATTAGTTATTAGTCTATTGCAATTCAGCAATAAAAATGTCATATATATGGGATTGCAGTCACAGTTAAAAATCTACTATTCTCGAAAACAGTCAGGAAATAAATTGCAATTATCAGCTTTATATTTATTTGCCGTAATTTCTTCTCTATGTCAAAATCTGGTAATGGTATATTTGCAAAATTTACCTCTACCTTAAGGATGATAAATATAGCTAATCGATTGAGCGGGATTAGAGGGACGGCAATATTTAAGGCTGCTCCACAAGAGAGTTTTAGGCAATTAACTTAAGCCAAGCCAAACCCAGCCTTTAACCCTGACGCTACAGGGTCTGAGATTTTGTTAAAGTAGCCTTCTTGGCCCACAATCAAATTTCTTCAACTGTAAGCGGCGTTTTAGGTTCAACCTTTAAGTCGGGAAGTCCGGAAAGTTTCTCAGAAGCCACAGCTTCTTCAACTAAAGGCAGGATCAGGGTTAAACCGCCAGGAACGCATTCAATTTCAATCGGGGTGGTGCCTATCGGTTCACCATCAAGAACGACTTTCTGGGGCGGGTGGGTGTTGATTTTAACTTTTCTTGTCCGCAGATAACCGATGTCGTCGCGTTGAGCTGCGTTGCCGCTAAGAGCTGTTTGAAGCAGGTGATAGGAAGCAGCGATCGCTCCAGCTATATTCATCGGCGCTACTATAGTCACATCCAACAAACCATCATCCGAAATCAGGCCAGCCGGCCCTTGGGCCAAAATCGAGGTAGGAGGTGCGACATTGGCGACTGTCACCGCAGCTGCCGTGACAGTAATAATTTTGTCATCAGTTTCAATCTCTGATTCAAACCTTTCTAACTCTCTGAGCTGCTGTACTCCAGCTAAAATATAAGCCAGCATTCCAAAGCGATTTTTAGCTTCGCGATCGGCTTTTTCGACTGTTTCTGCCTCAAAACCAATACCAGCAAGCAAAACCATCGGTTTGCCATTGCAGTAGGCAGCGTCGATCTTCCGCGTGACTCCCCCTAAAATTGTTTGGCAGGCAGCTGGAATCGTGTTTGGAATACCTAATGCAGCAGCAAAGGCATTAGCAGTACCCCGCGAAATTACTCCCAAGGGAATGTTTGTTCCCACCAAGCCAGCGGCGACAGCAGAGATAGTACCATCGCCGCCAGAAGCGATAACCGTTTCAGCCCCGCGTGCTACAGCCTCTTGTACCAAAGTTGCTGCATCAACTTCTGGAGTTGTCAAAAGAATTTCCAATTGACATACTCCCCGCGCTGAAGCGACGGGGATTCTTTACGCTTCATTGAGTCGTGCTACCGAAGTAGTCTTA
>NZ_JACJUP010000155.1:0-8918 GCF_014748295.1 Planktothrix sp. FACHB-1355
CTCGACTGAAAATATTTTGAATATCCAGAGTATTATTAATATAAGCAGTGCCGCCAGCAGGGACAGAAAATTCTCCAAAGCTATGGAATAAATTAGTACCTGCCCTAGTTCCCCCTTCAATGAGGCTGGTGTTGCCTTGTGGTGTAACGCTAGAATTTACAGGCAAAGTTGCATCCGGGACAATTTGTGCTGAAGCTTTGTAGCTTGAATCATACGCAGCTAATAAAAAAAACAAGGCACTGCCTAACACAGACCCAAATCGCAGCGTAAACAGTTTCATAAAATAAGTCAATTTACGAATCTGTTTTCTGCTGACTGTATCGATTTTTGAATTCTCGCTGCTGTTGATTGTGATCCACGATAGGCTGAGGATAACCAAAAGCTTGACGTTGTAAGGGTGAAATTTTTCCCGTTAGCAAGGACTCTGTATCGACAGTCCGCAATTCTGGCACCCATGTTCTAATATACTCTGCTTTCGGGTCGAATTTCTGGGCTTGGGAAGCTGGATTGAAAATTCTTACTGGTTTGGGGTCCATTCCGCTGGAAGCACTCCACTGCCAACCACCATTGTTTGCAGATAGATCCCAATCGTATAGCTTTTGCTCGAAGTATTTTTCTCCCAAACGGGGATCTATTAACAAATCTTTAGTGAGAAAATTGGCGACTATCATCCGACAGCGGTTGTGCATCCATCCGGTTTCGTTCATTTGTCGCATGGCTGCATCGACAATTGGATATCCGGTTTTGCCTTCGCACCAAGCTTGAAAATGTTCTGGTTTATTGTCGTAAGGAAATGTTTTGAAGACTTGGCGAAATGCACCTTCTGCTAATTCTGGAAACCAATACATTGCGTGTTGATAAAATTCTCGCCACGCCAGTTCTTGCTGCCATGTTTTTACGCCAGCTTGTGCTTGTTCGCGATCGCTTTTTTCCATTGCTGCATTGCTAGCTGACCAAACTGTGCGGATGCCGATCGCACCAAATTTCAGTGCCGCACTCAGTCTGGATGTGGCGTCAACAGATGGAAAGTTACGCTGTTCTTGATATTCAAAAATTGCTGATTCGGAAAATTCATACAGTCTTTTTTGTGCGGCTTTTTCTCCTGGTTTCAACAGCAATTCATTCTCCCAAACGAATCCCAGTTCTTTTGCTGTCGGCAATGCGATCGCACCTACTGTTTGCGCTATTTCTATTTCCGCTTCAGTTAAATTTATCTGATTTTGGAATATTTTGGCAGGCTGAGCTTTTGGCTTGTTTATCCAGTTTTTCCAAAATGGTGTATAAACAGTGTATGGTTGCTGAGAACCTGTGCGAATTTCTGTTGGTGGGTGCAATAATTGATCCCAGAAGTTTTGCACGGCAATGCCTTTTTCTTTGAGAGCTTCGGTAACTGTGCGATCGCGCTCTTTTGAGTATGGTTCTACATCCCAATTCCAGAATACAGCTTTGGCGTTGAGAGCGGCTGCTAAATTTGGTATCGCTTTGCTTGGCTCATCATTTAATATCAACAACTGGCTACCGACTTCGGCATACCGCTCTTGCAATTCTTGCAAACAGCCAATCATGTAGGTAACTCTTGCTGGGGCAACATTATCTCTATGTAAAATGTTGCTATCTAGACAAAAAACGCCTATGACTTTTTGGCTTTGCTCCTGTGCGACTGCCAGTCCTAAATTATCTGAAATACGTAAATCGCGACGATGCCAGAAGAGAATTAAATCAGACATATCAATTTTGGATTTTGGATTTTGGATTTTGGATTACAAATTTATCTAGATTAAGTCTTGTGGGAATCGGGGGTTAATTTTTTACCGCAGATGAACGCAGATAAACGCAGATAAGAAAGCGATTTTTTTAGGCAACCGATGCTCCCGGATATGATAAGAGGAGAGGGGTTAGAGTTTAGGGGAGAGGGAAGAAGGGAAATTTTGACTTTTGACTTTTGACTTTTAAATCGATCGTGCCTAACACACCCTACATTTAAATAATATCGCTTGATTCAAAATCCAAAATTCAAAATCTAAAATAGGAATGGACGAGCTAGGAAAAAACTAGAAATAGATTTTGCGTCTACAGGTTCCCCTGCCAAAATTGCTTTTTCCAATTCTTCTGGAGTCATCAAAACTGTTTCCATATCTTCGTCGGCGTCTTGGTCTGGTGGCGTTTCCAGCAATTCTAAATCTTGAGCGAGAAAAGCATAGATGATTTCATCAGAATAACCGGGACAAAGGAAAAATTGTCCTAATTTTTGCCATTTGCGAGCGCGATAACCTGTTTCTTCTTCTATTTCTCGCTTAATAGTTTCGGCTGGGTCTTCATTTGGTTCGATCGTGCCAGCCGGGAACTCCAACAAACGTCCTTGGGCAGCAAAGCGATACTGACGCAAAAGTACCAGTTTACCTTCTGCCGTTACCGGTACGGCGAGGGCTCCACCTGGGTGACGGATACATTCCCAGTCGCCTTCAGCGCCGTTGGGGAGGCGCAGGCGGCTGACATCAAAGTTGAATTTGCGACCCCGGTAAAAAAGGCGTTGCGAGAGGAGTTCTGGTGTTTCTGGAGCAAATCCCATATTGATTTTGGATTTTGGATTTTGGATTGAATTTGCAGGCTTGTAGTGATTCAATCGGCAAGCGTTAACCGACGGACACCAGAACAGTCTACAGCTTGAAGGAGTTGTGCGATCGTCTTTCCTGAAATCGGTTCGATCCAGTCTGGGGCAATTTCCGCTAAAGGTACCAGCACAAAAGCTCTTTCTTTGATACCAGGATGAGGTAACTGGAGAGTGGGAGTGTTGAGGATAATATCATCAAATAGCAATAAGTCAATGTCTAATGTTCTTGGCCCCCAACGTTCCCTGCGGATACGACCGAATTGAGCTTCAATTTCCAATAGACGATCTAATAACTGCTGGGGACTCATGTAGACTTGTATCACGGCAGCGCCATTCAAATAATCTGGCTGAGGTGGCCCCACAGCTTCAGTTTGATACCAATTCGATCGCGCTAGCAGACTGATTGCCGGTGTTTGGTGCAGTATTTCGAGGGCGGACTCCAGAATAGTACGGGAATCACCCAGATTACTGCCGAGAGCGATAGCGCATTGCCCAGACTGTACAATCACACATTACTTCCTCATTGCCTGTATCGATCGCTAGATTAGCTTTTGAGCGGTTTGGAAAGAAAGCCGACTGTAGAAAATTCGGGAGTAATCCTTAAGAAGGACGCTGTAACGGGGACTGATGGCTTTTACTGGGATCGTAAGGCTATGGCTGTGCTACCAACGAACACAGCTGCCCTTTTGGAACAAATATATTCCCGAACTACCAAAAACTGTTTTGCAAAGCTAGTTAAAGTTCTGCTGCAAGCATGGTCGCCTCCTAGCTAACATAACCAAGGTTGTACTTATCGTTATCGAGATATCAACATGGAAACCAAGCAACCCCAAGTGCAACAAACTGATACCCCCAAAGTAGAGGTTACCGTCCAAGGAACCGATACGGCTCCCTTGGCGAAACTTCCTCCAGCCGACTCTTCTGCTAACGTTCAGTGGCAGGAGTACTGGGATCAGTTTGTTTTGTATCTGTCTAATCTGCAAGATTACCTGGGTGTTTTCTTTGTAAAATACCAGAAACCCCTAGTGGCTGTTGGATTGATTGTGGCTGCCTTTGTCAGCGTCAAGGTAACGCTGGCAGTCCTGGAAGCCCTCAACGATATTCCCTTGCTGTCGCCTTTCTTTGAACTGGTGGGGATCGGCTACTCTGGTTGGTTTGTATACCGCTACTTACTCAAGGCGTCGAGTCGGCAAGAATTGACTGAGGAACTCAACACGCTGAAAAATCAAGTTTTGGGAGGCAGCTCTGGAAACGTCGGCAAATAAAGCAGCTGGAGAAGACTTTTCTGAAAGCTGCTGAAGTTTGACATCGCAAGAACGTCCGGGATGGCTCGGACGTTTTTGTTTTTTACCTCTTTCATCGGTAAAATGCGTCTGTGGAGGGAAACATTTTAGGCTTGTCCGATCGCAAGTTAGTAATATAGGAATCGCCAAGGCAGTTAGGACGTTCTTAATTCCACCTCTCTCTCCTCCTTCTCCTTTTTCTCTAGTCCCCAGTCCCTAGCTCCGACGCCCTAGCTATATGCCCAGCCGAAAAACAGTTTAGCGATGAACAGCAAAGAACAACAAGCATCTGAGCTTAATGATGGCCTCAAGTCACCTTCATCAACAAATACTCCTGAAAAGTCATCTTGGTTCCTGGAATTTGCCAAGATGGTGACGGAAATCAGCACAGCATTTGCCAACACCGCTTCCCAAACTGGTAAGGTAATCGTGGATACGGCTGTGGGTGTTGGCGAAGCGATCGGCTATACGACTTCCCAAACGGGTAAAGCTGTGGTAAACACAGCATCTGGTGTAGGGAAAGCGATCTGCGACACTACCTCTGAAACTGGCAAAGCTGTGGTGAATACGGCATCTGGTGTAGGGGATACGATCTGCCAGACTACCTCGCAAACGGGGAAAACAGTTGTGGAGACAGCGACTGCGATCGCACAGACAACCGCCAAACAAACTTATAATCTGTTCGAGCAGGCCACTCAAAAAGCGGGGGAAACTATTAGCTTCGTCTCCGATAACTGGTTGTTGCGAAGATTGAGCGGTGTGTTTCGCTTAGATTGGTTGGTAGGTGCTGCCGATAGTGTTGACCTCGCCAAAGCAGAGGCAGATGTGAGAAAGCTGCAAAAAGAATATCCAGAAGAATCACCCAGCCAGATCGCGCACCGGATTATGGTGGAAAAAGCGGTTTATGCTGGCGGTGTGGGACTGGTTAGCAGCATTTTACCGGGAGAAGCTTTGCTTTTGTTCGCTCTGGATTTGGCCACAACCACGAAGTTACAGGCGGAAATGATTTATCAGATTGCCGCTGCCTATGGGCTAGATTTGAAAGAGCCAGCACGTAAGGGCGAAGTTTTGGCTATTTTTGGGTTGGGATTGGGCGGTAGTCGCGCTGTGAAGGCGGGTTTGGGTATTCTGCGAAATGTACCGCTTGCCGGCGCTGCGATCGGTGCTTCTTCCAATGCGGTTATGCTATACTCCTTGGGCTATGCGGCTTGTCGGTTTTATGAAGCTAAGTTAAACGCACCTACTGCTGTAACAACGCTGGCAGATTTGGAGATCGGAAGCGATAGTTACTTAGAAACTGCGATCGCGCAACAAAAAGTAATGGATGGTATTTTGGTTCACGCGATCGTCGCCAGTCATCCAGAAAAATCTTGGTCAGAAATTCTACCTCAGTTACAAACTTTCAACCTCAGCCAAACTTCTTTAGAAACAATTGCTGCTAATATCCAGTCGCCTCAACCTTTAGATACGCTTTTGGCTCAGCTTAACCGCGATTATGCCATTCCTCTGCTGGCTCAGTGTTACAGAATCGCTCAGGCCGATCGTGTCATTACCCCAGCAAAAAATGAACTAATGCAAAGAATTGCCGAGAAATTCGATCTTGACTTAAATGGAATTAGGGAAATGGTGAAACCGCAAAGCTAGGTTTTGCAGAGGTCACTAAAAATAAAAGCTTGTTTTGAGTGATATATATCACTCAATGTGATAAATATTATCACAAGTACTTATCCCAATAGATCACAAGTACCTGTAGACAGATTGGTCATATTGGGGAAATACGAGTGTTTTGGCTGTCGATGCAGGTGATGAGGAGTATATGAAAACAATCTTAACAATTAAATGGCTCATGGAGACGATCGCGCTGCAATTTCTTGCCCTGAGCTTGGCGTCGCTGTTGCTGATGTGGTTTGCTAGATCCGGATGGTGAACTACCTACACTGACCTTTGGTACAGTGTAGGCTTCCCAACTCATTGGGGATTGCCTCGGACTTGGTGGATTTTTTACGTCCAGAAGTCTTTGGTCTTACATCCCCTCCTTGGGCAGAAGCGCTAGTTCCTAATGCCAAAAGTCGCAATCCTTCATTTCTAATATTTATTGCAGCATTAACATCTCTATCATGCTGTTTCTAACAGTGAGGACAATCTACAAACCTTACTACCAATGAATCATAACCGTTTTGCAGCATTGGGATTGATAGTAGGGTCTCACTACAAAGTTGAGATGATGGGAAGAAACGACCTATTTCAAGATAAGTGTGTCCAAATCTTTCAGCTTTGTATTTGAGCATGGTTTGAAACATCCCCCATACTTTGGCACTAATAGCTTTTGCTAAGTTGGGATTTCTCACCATGTTTTTAACTGCTAAATCTTCTACACAAATAACTTGGTTTTCGTATGACAACCTAAGACAAATATTTTGTTCGTTTCCACCATGTTTTCTTCCCTCGCTGTTTAACCTCTTGACTGGGGGCTAGGGCGTCGGGGTTATGGCGTCGGGGAAGAAGGAAGAGGGAGCGGGGGTGCGGGAGAACGAGATAGCGGGAAGAAATTCTTAATTTTGACTTTTGACTTTTGACTTTTGACTTTTGACTTTTGACTTTTGACTTTACCCAGCCGCTGTCAAGAGCGTTATCCTGATGAGGGACGCCCTTACCAAAACACCAATGATCAAAAGATTAGCAATAACGTTGTGTTTGTTGACAGGTTCGATCTGGGGGAGTGGCTATATACCGACTGCACTAGCTGCCGATCCCGTTCCCGTCACCGCCACGCCAGAACAGATTTTGGGAAATCCTACTCTGAGTTTGCAAGATTTGCCGCCTGGGTTTAAGGAACTGCCACCCCAGATAGCAGCTGAAGTCAGTTCCAAGTTTGAAGGTCTCAGACAGCAGCTGATCGAAGCCGGGATGAAGCCGAATAAGTTCTTTGCTTACGTACATCCGCAAACTTTTCAAATAGTTTTCGGTTTTACCGGTACGATCGCGAATCAGCCCGATCGAGCTAATTTCGATGCTATTATCAAGCAGATTCAGGAACCGGAGTACCAGCAAGAACTAATCGCTCAATATAGGGAAGCCCTGAAGTCAAGACAGGGAATTGAGATTTTGGAGTACGGTATTATCCCGGAACTGAATAATGTTGCGGAAGCTTCAACGGGTATGACCGTATCTGTGTCGATGCAAGGGCAACCGTTACGTCTGGATGTAGCTGCGTTTCGTCGTAGCAATGTGGGAGCTTTTACGGGTATTATGTACCCCAAGGATCGAGTACCGACGGCCCAGTTGGGCGCGATCGCCCGCCTGTTAGACAATCGGATTTTACAGGCATCTTCTGGAGTCAGTCCCACAGATACAGTCGATCCTCAGATTAGCCCAACGACTACTGGTACAACCGATTCTGGCGTTATTCCGACAACTGGCACAACCGATCGCGCAGTCAGTCCCACTATTGATACAGGCGATTCCAGTGTCGATCGTCCCGGCGCAGAAGAAATTAGATAACCAAAAGATTTTTCTTTACGGCGTCGCTGAAGCTATGACGCCGTAGCTATTTTATAAAATATTGTTTTTGAGTAAAACTTACCATATTTGTGTCATTTTAAAAATATATAATTAGTAAATTTAAATAAATTACAGAATAAATTAACAATTAAAGCAGTAAAAATTAAAGAAAAGATATTTCATTTTAGTGCTATATTGTATTTAATTTTGGTGATTAACTTTAATTAATTGTCACTTAAACTCAGAAGCAACTTTAACTGCAAAGAAGTATGGCCTGAGCAAAAGTTAGTTCTAGTATGAAAGCATAAGTGAAAAATCGGAAAAACGAGCATGATAGAGGCTGAAAGCAAAACTAGCCACTGGTGGCAGCGTATACCACTCTATTTGCAGATTGCGATCGCCCTGATCCTGGCAGTGTCGGTAGGGATTTTATTGGGTGGGGGAAACCCCGCAGCAGGTAATATCGCCCTCATTAACAACCTTGCAGTTCCCTGCGACTTGGTGCTGAAGATTTTGCGTGCCCTCGCTACACCATTGATTTTGTTAGCAGTAGTCCACACATTCCTCACCGCCAACATTCCCGGAACCGCAGGAAGACGTCTGTTCGTCTTGCTATTAACGAATACCACAGTTGCGATTCTGATCGGTCTTTTAGTTGCCAATATCTTGCAACCGGGCAAATGGGGTCAGATCCGTGCCCCAGAGGGGTCAGCTGACAACATTAAGAATCTCGATCCTTGGGCATTACTGCAAAATATGGTGCCTAGTTCCGTTGTTGAACCCCTTGTGAATAACAACGTCCTTCAAATTATCGTTATCGCTCTCAGTTTTGGAATTGTGCTGCGTGCTTTGAAAAAAGAACAAGTTGCCAGCAACAAAATAAACTATGAGGCACTTGAGTGGGTAATCGGCACTTTATTCGACGCAGTGGTACGCATTTTGGAATGGGTGATTGCCCTCATACCCCTGGCAGTTTTTGGTATCGTTGCCAAAACAGTTGCTTTAGAGGGTTTCACACCATTTAAATCTCTGGGTGCTTTAATTATCGCCGTGCTGGTGGCGCTATTTTTGCAAGCCTGCTACTACTTGATCCGGGTAAAAATTGGTTCCTGGGTAAATCCGCTACAGTTCTTAACAGGTGGATTCGATGCGTTTATGACAGCGTTTTCGACTTCTTCCTCAACTGTGACAATGCCCATCACATTTCGGGTTTTGCAAGAAAAAATTGGTTTGCGAGAATCTTCCGCTTCTTTGGGGGCATTAGTCGGCAGCAATTTCAACAACGACGGTACAGCACTTTACGAAGCGATGGCGGCTTTGTTTATTGCCCAAGTTTTGAATCGAAATCTCGATTTGTTGCAGCAGTTAATTGTGGTGTTAACCTCCGTTTTTGCTTCTGTGGGTGCAGCTGGCATTCCCAATGCGGGGTTGGTAACAATGACGCTAGTGTTTAGTTCGGTTGGTTTGCCAACACAGTACATTGCTTTGCTGATTACTGTAGACTGGTTTCTCGATCGCTGTCG
>NZ_JACJUP010000156.1:0-8791 GCF_014748295.1 Planktothrix sp. FACHB-1355
TCTTATTCAGGATAGGCGCAATATCTTTGGTGTAAGTTACCTCACTCGGCTCGTTGCTTCCTGTTTGACGAAATGTTGAAATAGAGTCAGTCGCCAAGCTTACAGGTATACCAACTCCGAAGCTAGCTGTGACGATAATTACCAAAACTATAATAACTCTATAAATCTTCACTGCTGGTTTCATCTCTGTGTCATTCTTGAGGCATATAGATTTGCCGATCGAACAAGTACCAATCTTGAGCGCATCGCCAAAAATTCACAACCAACTGAAAAATCCCTTGCCTAAGTTACTCATACCAAATCTTGATTCCCTCGTCTAGTTCAGGAGTCTGGAATTTATCAATTTGTTCGTAGTTTTATGGTAGTGCTTCACGAAGCAAAAAAGGGGTAAGAGGAAGTCGATTTATGACTCCTAAATTCTGGTTAGGAAAGCGTTTTAGAGCAACGCTTCCCGAATAAAAAAATGGAGGAGAGGAAGCAGATTTGGGACAATCTTAAATTTTGGTAAAATTCTGGGGAAATACTTGCGTTTAGAGCTTTTAGTTGACGGCAATATGATGCCATAGTAAAAACTACAATTCGTCTATCCGCATCGAGAATCCGAACATATGGTCAGATACTACCAGATAACCGGAAGAACTCAAAAAGCTGAGCTTATAGCTCCCCAAACTCCCTCGGTAAATTAATTCAATCCTGTAACTTGAGATTCTGTTTTCAGAGTCACTTCCTCCGGATCGCTCCTAAACGTCCTGGGTAGCTGTACTCCATACATTATTGCTTTTACAAGCATAAACATCGACAGACCGAACCATAACAGATGGTTACTGTGAAAATATACAGCGCCTAAAGCCACAGGCAGAAATCCCGCAGCCATAGCGACTAAAGTAACGTTGCGAACCGTATGCCCTTCTGTTAAAGCCAAGAAGTAGCCATCAAATATGTAAGCAATCGAGCAAATTCCCATAACGGGTAGTAACCACCGCACATAGATATCAATAGTTTCAGTTACTTCGGTATGGTCGGTTAACAGCCCAAATACATTTTCAGGGAAGAAGACAGTCAGAAGAGATATGCTAAGTCCCAGCAGTAGACTGGTTGCTACAGAGACTCCCACCACAGGCATTAACTGCTCATTAGCTTTTTTGCCTACAAATTGTCCGCTGAGGCTTTCTGTAGCCAATGACACTGCCTCTATCAAGTAGAAGTTTAAGTTAACCAACTGCATCATCAAAGTATTTTCAGCAAAGATAATCGTCCCCATATTGGAACTTAGGTCTTGGAAAATGTTGAAACAGAAGATGGTAACTATCATGGCGACAAATAAGTTTCCACTAAGAGTAAAGGCAGATTTAAAACCTGACTTTTGAAAAACTTTTACTGCCGCCGTTTTTAATTCTTGCCACTGGACTTGTAGGCATAAAAAAATCAATCCTACCAACAACACTAGATACTGGGTAATACCTTGGGAAAGTCCAGCCCCCGTACTTCCCCAGTCCCACCGGACAATAAACAAGTAGTTTAGTAGCACATTGCTGGTGTTGCCAACAAAGGACATCAGCAACACCTTGCCACTCATCTCTTGAGCCAGAAACCAACCAAACAGGACAAAGTTGATCATCACAGCAGGGGCTGCCCAAATCCTGGCGTTGAAATAATCAAAAGCTGAAGCTTTGGCTTCTGGAGTACCACCTAGTAGCACAAACCCTACTTCTCGCAACGGGTACTGCAAAACCAAGATGAGTAAACCTATCCCTACAGCAATTAAAACATTACGCAGTCCTGTCAGAAGAACTTCCTCTCGATCGTTTCGCCCTACAGCTTGAGCGGTTATCCCTGTAGTACTCATTCGTACAAAAGACAAAATAGCGTAGATGCCGTTAAACAGGACTGTAGCCAGAGCCACCCCAACTAACTGATTAATATCTGATAAGTGACCTAAAAAAGCCACACTGATTAAACCAGCTAATGGCTCCATGATGTATGAAACTGTGTTAGCAAGAGCCAGTCGGAAGAAGCGACCGAGAAAATTGTATTGATTTGAAATGGTCAAATTCATCGATTAATTCGAGTAAGTTACAGGCCAAACAGAGCGACTCTAGGTACAGGCTAGTGCAAGAAGGCAGACGGCAGACGGCAGAAGGGATATTGCTTGTCAAGTCAGCTAGTCAGCTTTGTTCAACTGGTGGTTTATTTCTGCCGTGCTGCACTAATCCAAATTTAATCTTAGTTTACATTACTTTTCGCCAACCATCTGGAATCGGCTCGACGCTGCTTTGCCCGACAGGGTAATCTGAGCAAATTTCACTTTATAAAATTTCCACAACTTCCCCTATAGCCGTAGTTGCCCTCAAAGCTGCTTCTGAAATTAATTGGTGGGTGTGGGTACTTAGATGTGCTAGATCCCAATACAAATATTGGTCTGGGTTAACCCCTGGTGGTAGTGTAAAATTGGCTACTTCCGGGCTACCACCAGCACCCGGTACCACATTGCCGAGGTTAGTGATTCCGTAATTCTGGGGATTGGCCCGCACTTGCCTGAGAAACCCAGTAAAATCTACAGGAATAATGTTAATATTCAGGCTTTTTTCTAGATTTGGTATAGTTGCTGCCAAAATGCTGGCGTGCTGGTCAACTAATTGTGTGTATGATTGTTGAAACTCAGGACTTTGACTAACCGAGAAGGGAGAGCCGGATGGGTTTGGTAAGTTCGGCATCATAAAGTTTTTCCCACCAATAGCGGCCAGTTTTGTTACCGCTGTAGCAAGATTATTAATTGTCGGCCCAGCTTCTGTTGCTCCGCCAACAAGATAATCATTACCTCCGGCATACACTACATAAAGTGCTTTCGGGTCGGCTACCGGATGAGTGGCGACAAAATTATCAACTTGCTTCTGCAATGGTGGCGCGGGAGGTGCGCCCTCAAAGCTAATCACATCCTCATTTCCCGTTTGAGCGCCGCCAATGGCAAAGTTATTGGCAGGATCGACTGGTAATGCCAGTTGCGGTGCCAGATATTCCGTCCATACCCGGCCATTGGTGAAACGTCCGCCAAAATAAGGCGGGCTTGGTGGCAAGAAACCTCCTAGTATAGCATATAAATTCCCATCGTCTGATTGACTGTCGCCAAAGACGTATATCTTATCGAACAGCTGGCGGGGAATGCGACCTTCTTTGCTACCAAAGGCGATGAAATGTTCTGTCGCTCCAATTGTGCCTTGTTTGACTGCATTAGCTACGTCTGTATTCCGGCCCAGGTAAAAGTTGGTATCGACAAAGGAGCTAGGGGCGCGGCCTTCACGGTCACCGAACTCGATGAAATGTTGTATGCCGGTGAGTATATCTGTGTTAACAGCAGCAGCCACATCCTGGTACTGTTGCAGATAATATTTAGTATCGAACAGCTGGTTGGGGTTGCGGTCTTCAATTTGACCGAAGTTGATGAAGTGTGTAAACGCTGTGGTCTTTCCTGCGTTTACTTCACTAGCTACATCCTGATATTTTTGCAGATAATAGCTGGTATCGAAATAGGCGCTGGGGTCGCGTTGTTCAAATTGACCGAATTGGTTGTAGTGGAGAAAACCAGTGCTGAACTCGCCCCTTGATACGGCTACTGCTACATCTGAGTTGCTATTTAGATAATAGGCTTCGTCGAATAGTTCGTTGGCAGTCAACATAATTATTTAGCCTGTGCCTGGTGTTAATTTCTTGGTTTTACCCAAGTATGTCGTCTGTTAAAATATGGTATAGATAAATGGTGCCACCGCAGAACTCTGAGCAAATGTAATCAAAATACCGAGAATCACTAAAGTCATTATCAGCGGAGCAAGCCAGTATTTTTTCTGCTCCTTCATGAATTTCCAGAGGTCTTTAAACAGGTCAAGTGTCGTCTCAAACATTAGAAAGGTTTCTCCATACTTGCTATTGTGATTTCCTGGCTCGGTCGGCAATAAGTTTTTAGATTTGCATCAAACTTTCGAGCCATTGGGTCTTGATTGAACAGCCGCATAATCGCGCCCATCGGCATCATTAAAGCAAAGAAAATAGTTCCCAGGATGATGCGAGTGTTGACCCAACCAAGCACAAGTCCAATTCGCATCCAGACTTGATAAACAGGCCCAAGTCCTGTCGGAACTAAGGCAGCCAAAACCCAGAGAACTCCAGCAATAATCCATGCCGAAAGCGGCACGGTATGACCGCGAAGCCACGGCAATAATAGGCCAAACAAAACCGCTACAATTGTACCAGCGATCAGTCCAAAATCTCGCAGTTCTTTTTTGTTAAGTTGTGGAATTTCCTCCATGAAGCTGTTCCTCTAATCCAACACAAATTCTTTTTTCCAAGCATCATCCTGTTCCAACTGCCCTTGTTGAGACTTGGCCAACAAGAAATTCTCCAGCACCAGATAGTCGATCTCAGTACGCATAAAGCACCGATAGGCATCCTCTGGAGTACAGACAATTGGCTCACCGCGAACATTAAAGGAAGTATTCACCAATACTGCTGCCCCAGTTTTCTGTTCAAAATGACGGATGAGTTCATAATATCGGGGATTGGTTTCTTGATGAACTGTCTGAATCCGGGCTGAGTAATCCACATGGGTAACAGCAGGAATGGTAGAGCGAGGAACGTTCAGCTTATCTATCCCGAATAGTTGCTGTTGCTGGGAGTTCATCGTCTGGCGCAAATTCTCTTTGATAGGAGCGACAAGTAGCATATAAGGACTGGAGCGATCGATTTCAAAGTAATCTGAAACTCGTTCGGCTAAAACTGATGGGGCAAAGGGGCGGAAAGATTCCCGATATTTGATTTTCAGATTCATGACAGACTGCATTTTGGGACTGCGGGGATCGCCAATAATCGATCGACTCCCCAATGCGCGAGGGCCAAATTCCATCCGACCGGAGAACCAGCCCACGACATTTTCTTGAGCTAAAATTTCTGCCAGTTTTGGTAGGAGTTCGTTATCTTCTAGTTGCTCGTACTTAGCGCCAACTGTATCTAGATAAGCGCGAATTTCTGATTGGCTAAATTTAGGCCCAAGATAGCAACCCTGCATGGTATCTCTACCTTTAAAGGAGCGAGGTCGATCTTTGTACTGATGCCAAATCGCCAAGGCAGCTCCTATAGCACCCCCGGCATCACCGGCAGCAGGTTGAATCCAGATATCTTTGAAAGGACCTTCTCGCAAAATTCTACCATTGGCGACGCAATTGAGAGCTACACCACCAGCCAGACACAAATAATCTTCACCCAGCTGTTGGTGTACCGTTTTGCTCAGTCGCAACACCACTTCCTCAGTTACTTTTTGAACAGAGGCAGCTATGTCCATTTCACGTTGGGTCAGCTTGCTTTCTGGTTTACGGGGTGGGCTACCAAATAGAGTGTCGAACTTCTGGTTGGTCATAGTTAGACCGGTGGTGTAGTTGAAGTATTCCATGTTCAACCGGAAACTGCCATCTTCTTTGAGGTCTAACAGATGGTCAAGTATCAAGTCTGCATATTTGGGTTCCCCATAAGGTGCTAATCCCATCAGCTTATACTCACCAGAGTTAACTTTGAAACCGGTGTAGTAAGTAAAAGCTGAATAAAGCATCCCCAAGGAGTGCGGAAAGTCAATTTGCCATTTGGGTGTTAGCTGATTGCCTTCCCCTAACCAGAGGGAAGTTGTTGCCCATTCACCGACAGCATCGAGGCAAAGAACCGCAGCACGCTCGAAAGGACTGGGGAAAAAGGCTGAGGCAGCGTGAGATTGGTGATGTTCCGTAAAGAGCAGGGGAGGTAGTTGAGAGGGCTGGCAATTTCCCAGTTTGGCAAGTTCTTTTTTTATGACTGATTTAAGGTAAAGCTTTTCTTTGAGCCAGACTGGCATGGAGGTAATAAAAGAGCGAAACCCCTTTGGGGCATAGGCTAGGTATGTTTCTAGGAGTCGATCGAATTTAGTAAATGGCTTTTCATAAAAGACTATATAATCCAAGTCTTGAAGCTGGATTCCGGCTTCTCTCAAGCAGTAAGAGATCGCTTGGCTAGGAAAACTTGGATCGTGCTTTTTTCTTGTAAATCGTTCCTCTTGTGCAGCCGCTACAATCTCACCATTTCCGATCAGGGCGGCGGCGCTATCGTGATAGTAAGCTGAGATACCTATAATATTCATTGCTGCTTTCCAAAACCGATCGAAACCTTTTGTCCCCTTAAGTTACACCAAGTAGGCCACCCACGAGTGGGAAAAAATCTGAACAAATGGGAACCAAAGGGCGTATCAAGGAGAATTGCGTTAATTATAAATCCATAAGGCTCGCTCCTCCCCAGTGCTAAAGAGACGGGGATTCTTGCTTACCTACAGTGGGACATTCAAGTATCTTAATCACCACAGGTACGCGAGAGCTTTTTTAGGGATACAAGCAACGTATTGAGTTGCTTTGCGCCTATAATAGCTTCTCGTTTAACGAGTATATATGGCTTTTTTGCCAAATTCATAGACAGATGAAACCAGCGCTCACTATTTATCGAGTTATTCTAGTCTTGGCAGTTATACTCGCCGCCGCCTTCGCAGTTGGCGTACCTGTGAGTTTGGCGAATGAATCTATTGCTTCATTAAGTCAAGCTGGCAATCAGCCGACGACATCGGTAACTTACACCAAAGATATTGCACCTATCCTCAATCAGAATTGTGCTACCTGTCATCGCCCCGGTCAGGTTGCCCCTTTCTCGTTGTTAACTTACCAAGATGCAGCAAATCACGCCGAAGAAATAGCTTGGGCAACTTCTTCGCGCTATATGCCACCGTGGAAAGCCGTGCCTGGGTATGGAGAGTTCAAAAATTCGCGACGTTTGAGCGATCGAGAAATTGCCCTGATTCAGGAATGGTTGAACACAGGTACGGTCGAGGGCGATGCAGCCGATTTGCCACCAACACCAGAATTCCCGGAGGGAGGCTGGCAACTAGGATTGCCTGACCTGATCCTAAAAGTACCACAACCATACACAGTTGAAGCCGCAGATGGAGACAGATATCAATGTTTTGTACTGCCGCTCAATCTGCCGGAAGACCTGTACGTTAGGGCAATAGAAATAAAACCAGGTAATTACAAAGCTGTTCACCATGCGAATCTACATCAAGCTGCAAGTGATGAGGCACGTAGATGGGATGCAGAATATCCAGGTTTAGGATATCCATGCCTGGGGGAGAATAAGAATCACTGGGCGGATATTATTTATATGTGGACACCGGGAATGTTGGCAAACTACTTACCTGATGGGGTTTCCAGCGTAATCCCTCAAGGCTCGGATCTGATTTTGGAAAACCATTACCCCGCAACTGCAAATGGGATGACCGATCGATCCAGTGTGGGAATATACCTGGCTTCCACCAAACCGCAGAAGCTGGCCACCAAACTTTTATTCGGACAGTATAACTTGGAAATACCCCCTGGGGAGCCACACTATAAAGTCACCGCTACTAGAACAATTCCGATTGATGTGCAAGTCATTGATGTCAAGCCCCATATGCACTTTCTCGGTCGAGAGATGAAAGTTCGAGCAATTCTTCCAGATGGTACGATCGAACCGATGATCTCGGTGAAAGACTGGAACTTCAACTGGCAATTGGATTACGAATATTCGCATCCGTTGAACTTGCCGAAAGGCACAAAGCTGGAGATGGAAGCCTACTTTGACAATTCCAGCGATAATCCATATAACCCAAACGATCCTCCGAAAACGGTAACTTGGGGAATGTACTCAAAAGATGAAATGTGCGACCTCTATGCCACTGTAATGGTAAATAATAACCAGGAGGAACTCAGGCGAATCAATGAATTCAACGCTACAGTTACGACTGAGCCTGAAATGTTGAACGCTTCTGCTTCAGATCCCGATCCCGCTATGCAGCTTAACAGGACACATAGTTAGTTGCGATCGCAAACGTAACTTTGGGGATGAAGTTATAGCGGTTTTCGAGGGGATGAAGTGTAGAGACGTTGTATAAAACGTCTCTACAAACTCCCAAATGTGCTATTGTATCTCCGTATGTCTACTTCAAGTTCTGAATTCATCAACTATGACTGAAGACTTGCTAGCTAAATTAACCGATCGAGCGAAAATTATTGAAGTCGTTAATCAATATGGGTTAGCGATCGATCTGCGTAATTGGGAGCTTCTTCACAACGTTTTCGCCAATCCCGTTGAGGTTGATTATTCCTCAATTGGAATACCAGTGGCAAGTTTCCAGCCAGAAGAAATGGTTAATGCTGCTCGCCAAGATTTATCCGGATTGAAAGCTACTCAGCATCAAATCACTAACCATGTTGTGGAAATATCAGATGATACCGCGATCTGTGTAGCTCATGTGAGTGCAATGCACTTTCTGCCCAACGATCAAGGAGATAACACCTTTGAAATGGGCGGTTACTACACAGCCGGATTGATTCGGATCGGATTGGAAAATCAAGCAATGGAAGTTTGCAGTGCTTTGGACTCGTGGTAATAACGATATCTTTTGACTTGCCAAGAACGCATAGGAGCCTAACAACCCCGTGGCAGCGGAATGACGAAATCCCAGGGCGATCGCATCTAATTTTGACTTGACAAAATGTCCTAAATGTATATCTACATCAAGCTAGAGATTTGCACTAGCAAATGCTTTTTTGGCTTCTCTAGCTTTTTCTAACCAGCTATCAAACAACTTTTGATGTTTATTAATCGACTCTTCGGCACGCAGTCGAGTCGGTTCGGGACTATTTTTACTTTCCTGGAATATCCAAATTAAAGTTTTTTCAGATGAGGGATTTTAATA
>NZ_JACJUP010000157.1:0-8729 GCF_014748295.1 Planktothrix sp. FACHB-1355
GACTAAATCGATCCGCGAAGAATTTGGGCTATACGATATTACGCGGTGCGATCGCATCTAATAAATACCTCTCTATTTTCGAGCTTTTGGTTGGATTATACAATAGCCAAACCCAACCAAAAGCTTTACCTAATTTTTCAAAAATGCCTGTGGTTCGCCAACTTCAGGAACTTCATCTATTTCTATACGGAAAGTTCCCTCAAAGTCGGTTCCACTGACATCAAATTCCCATCCACCGTCGATATAACGCATTTTTTCTGTATCTGAAGTCCAATCAAAATTATCGGTAGCGCACGGCGAGTAGGCCCAGACATTGCTATCTCCAACATTACTAAAATTCATTGCAATGGCAGATTAGCACAAAATTATTTTGAGTTTCCTTAAATCTTAGACTAATATATTGTTGCAATTTCTCAACGAAATAGAATGAACCAGAGTTTAAAACACCCGGTTCATAGTTAAAATCGTCTTCCCAAAAAGCTCGACTGCTATTCCTGCTTCTCGTGCCAGTTGCCGTCGTCCCCTTTTTCGTATTTGTGCTTCACCGCACTCCAGGCAACCTTAAAAGCAGCCTCTTCCTCATCGTACTCTTCTGCGGCATTATTAAATGCGGCGCGGAAAATTTCCTGAGCGTGTTTGGGTAGGTGATTTTTTACCGAGTCCGGTAAATCATCAATTTGTTGATAAGGCATAGCCATACATCTCTGAACTCAGCTAATACCAAGTTGCAATCCCCTAGAAGAAAACTCATGTCTCTTTTGACCTATTTCGAGAAAAAATAAACCGATTTTCTGAAATGCTAGCAACTCAACACAGGCTTTCCCCGTCAAATAAACCCGCTTTGTGCGATCGCACATTACAAAGACTTACGGGCAGCTATATTAAAGTCAGCTTTAAATAAAATTCAGGCTGCTTGCATCGAATTGGAGATACAACCTATGTCATGGACGCCTTTAAGCTATCGCATCGCTCTCCTGCCGCTCATTCTCGCTGGCCCAATATTACGACGAACAGATCCGGATGGGGTTACCGTTTGGATCGCCCTGAAAGAACCTAGCGAAGTAACGCTGAGAGTTTACTCCACAGAGAACGGTCAGGGAGAAATTGTTAACGATTTGCTGCTTGAGGGTTCCAGAACGACCATCCAGCTGGGCAAATACTTGCACGTAGTTGCTGTTACAGCTAAATCAGTTAACGCCGAATATTTGCAACCAGGACAAATTTATGCGTACAACATAGATTTCGCCTGCCGAAATTGGTATTTGGCTAAAGCTTTGTGTTCGGAAGCATCTTTTAATGATGTGACAATTAGTTATTTTGAGCATCAACTGCCCACTTTTGCTATGCCGCCAGATGACCTAAATTATTTGCGAATTGTACACGGTTCTTGCCGCAAACCGCACGGAGGCGGACGGGATGCTCTCAATATATTAGATAATATGATTTTAGAATATGCGAATCAGCCAAATTATAGACCGCATCAACTTTTTTTTACAGGCGATCAAATCTACGGTGATGATGTTGCCGATGCCCTCCTGTGGGCGCTAACAGATGCAGGGGATACCCTGTTGGGTTGGCAAGAAAATTTGCCCCTCAAAAAAGATGCAAATGATGAGGAACGATACATCTATGCCAGAGATTTAAAACCGGGTACGCGCAGCGAAATTGCTAGAGATTACGGCGGTTTCACCGCTATGCTTGTCAATAAACCGGAAAAAGCTAAAAGTCACTTGTTTAGTTTGGGCGAATATTTAGCGATGTACTTGTTTGTGTGGTCGCCTATTCTTTGGCCCCATGAATTACCCCACAGCAAAGATGTACAAAAAGATGGTAAGGAGGCGAAACTGTGGGATAAAGAAGCTTTGACTGTGGAAGCATTCGCACGAGACTTATGGAAAATTAGGCGATCGCTTGCTAATATCCCAACTTATATGATTTGCGATGACCACGATATTAGCGATGATTGGTATCTCAATCGCGAGTGGTGCAACCGCGTCCTTTGCAAACCGCTTGGTAGACGTACTTTGCAAAATGGTTTATTGACATATGCGATATTTCAAGCATGGGGAAATACACCCGAAAATTTCCAAAATGGGCAATCGGGAGAAAAATTATTAGAAGCTGCACAACAATGGTCTTTATCAGCAGGAAATGATGATTTATTAGGGTCAAAACTTGCTAAGTATTTGGCAATTCCTGAAATAGATTCAGAAACTAATTTGCCCAAGCTAACAGAAGATGAAGATAGCTTTATTTTAAATCGAGATTATGCAGATGGAACGCAAGCTTTAGAGTGGCATTATAGAATCGAAAGCTTTAAGCACGAAACCATCGTACTTGATACCCGCACTTGGCGAGGTTATGCAAAAGGTGACGATCGCACAACAGAACCTCCCATGTTACTCAGTCACACAGCATTTGAAAAACAGATTGAAAAACCTCTCAAAGACTGTAGTAATCCTAATATCGAAGTAACCATAATTATTGCACCGACAAATTTAGTTAGCTTGGCAATTATCGATTTAGTTCAAAAGTTAGATTTGGAACGGGGTAATGTTTTTGGTAGCGATGCGGGTGACTCGTGGAATTTTCACGAAACAGCTTTTTCCATGTTGCTGGCGGAAATGTTTAAACAGCGCGATCGCGTAATTATCCTTTCCGGCGATATTCACTACGGTTGCGCCGTTCGCCTCAGCTACTGGTCTAATTACCATTTTGGCGAATCGAAAGTCGATCGCAATGCACCTGAGTCATCCCACGTACTCGCACAGTTAACCTCCAGCGCCTTCAAAAATGCCGAGTGGACAACCCATTTTATCCACACAAAAGCGAAGTCGATCGCACCAGAAAAACCACAATATTGGGCGGGATGGAACAACACGCCCCAACTAATTGAAATGCAAGTTATTCAGGAAAAAGTGCGTATGCTCGATGTAAATTTACCGCCGAAAACACCAGTTTTGCGGCAAATAGACTATATTCGCGGTAGCGATGAAATTGCTTGGGAAATTTTTGTCAAAAATAGGGAATCTTTACCTGATTGGCGGTATTGTATCGAATGGATAAAACGACAGAAAGCTGAAGAAATTGTTTGGCAGAATAATCACGAATTAGCAGAAGAAGAAAAGTCCAAAAGCTGGAAAGATTTTATTTCCTTACTGTGGCGAAATCGCTGGCTGCAAGAAGGCGATGAAGTTGTCGGTTTCAGCAACTTTGGTGTCGTTACTTTCCAATGGCCGGAAAATAACGATAATGCCAAAGCTGTGATTCAGGATATTTATTGGCATCCCGCTTGGAAACCGAATAGCACTGTTTTCAGCAGGTATTTTGTGCGGCTAAGTTTCGATGAAGCGCCACCACCGCCTAGAGTGTTTTCAGAGTAAAATTTTGATTCAATACTTGGAATTTACCATGAATCAACAACCAAGAATTCCCGATCCACAAACGAAAGCGCGAACTGTTGCCCGATTGCGGGAAACCTGCCAAATGCTTGATGCTCTCAATGTATTTTTGGATGGTGCGATCGCCCAAGTAGAAGCAGAAAATCACCGCAATCCTCTATATCTTCGCCGATTGGAAAGAGCAGAGGAATTGCTCGATTCTCGCAAGCAGGAAAATTTAGAAGAACAAAAGGTGCAATAAAAGTGAATTCTCAGATCTTTTGTACTGCACCTTACCGATAATCTCAACCCAAACAGTTTAGCAATTCCCTACTCGTGAGTCGTGCCATCTGGCATGATAGCCCCAGTAAGCTTAGCCTTGTACAGGTTTGTGCCAGTCAATTTTGCTTCTTTTAGATTCGCCTTTTCTAAGTTGGCTTCACCCAAGTTTGCTCCCCGAAGGTCTGTTGAACTTAAATCTGTATTGGACAAATTGCTCCTGTAAAGGTTAGCCCCAGAGAGATTACGATCGCTCAAGTTTTGTCCGCTCAAATTGGCATTCTCAAAGTTTACCCCAAGCAAACTTACCCCAGTTAAGTTAGCACCGCTTAGGTTTGCAGAAGTAAAATTTGCTTCAGTTAACTTCGCTTTACTCAAATCTGCTCCCGTGAAGTTAGCCCCACCTAAGTTAGCTCCACTTAGGTTTGTTCCACTTAGGTTTGCTGTAGTTAAATTAGCGCTGCCTAAGTATGCTCCACTTAGGTTTGCTCCGCTTAGGTTCGCCCTAATTAGATAAGCCGTGTCTAACCTTGCTTGAGTTAAATTGGCTCCACCTAGATTTGCCGTAGTTAGGTTAGCGTAATTTAGTTTAGCTTTGTCAAGGTTTGCTCCACTTAGATTGGCGGCAGTTAAATTGGCATGACTTAGGCTCGCCTCCTTCAAAGTTGCTTCGTTGAGATTGGCATCAAGGAGCTTAGCATTCTGCAAGTTTGCTGTAGCTAGATTGGCATCACTTAAGTTGACTTCAACCAACCATGCCTCGCTGAGGTCTGTCCCTATCATATTTGCCCCTTGCAGGTTTGTCTCTGTTAAGTTAACCTTTTTCAGGGATGCTTGGCTCAAATCAATTCCAGCCAAGTTTATGTTATTAAAATCCCGTTCTCCCTCCTGATACCGTTTCAAAATTTCCTCAGCGGTGAGAGTTGGTTCCTGACTTTCTTCTACAGAATCATCAATACTTTCAATTTCAGCCGATTTAACATTATTGGTATTGACAGGACTGAGAACAGCATCTTGGTTTGTCGGCTGAGCATCCACAACCTCAACACCAGTAGAAGCTGTCACTGATGCGCTAGCTTCTGGAAGCGATGTTTGTTTTGGTTGGTCTTGGCGCAGTCTGCGATCGATTTTTTCAATTTCCCGATTTATACTGTCAATATCATCAACAGATTCCGGCTTGTGAGTTTGGGTAAAATGAGATCGATCGCTTTCAGCAACTCTCCCATCAAGACGCTGTTCCAACTCCGCAACTTCCCGCCGCAAACATTCCAAATCCTGCAATTCAGGTCGATTGTTGAATTGTTCTGTCAAATTATCTAACTGGCGTTTAAGCTTGGAAAAATATTGTTTTATAAGATTTTGCTGTTGTTCGATCTGCTCAATTTTCGCAACCAGAGATGCTAAGTCCACTTCTGCGTCAGCCATTTCCCTAAATCTCTTGCTAACTACAGTTATTTTCCCCAAATTGACAACTTTTCCAAAACAGCATAACTACTGAAAGCAACTTGTAGCATTTTGTAGGGTGGGCACTGCCCACCATTAGCGCTGTTCAAGGGTTGCATTTTGGTGGGCAATGCCCACCCTACGTTTAATTCTACCCACCGACTGACTCGATCCTCTAAACGTGAATAACTCCTCTTGGCATAATTGCACCTTTGAGTTTTGCATTTCTGAGATTAGCTCCCATTATATTAGCTCCCTTCAAATTGGCTCTTTCTAAGTTTGCTTCGCTCAAGTTTGCCCCAGAAAGATTTGTGGAAATTAAGTCAGCTTCACTCAAGTCACTCCTAGAAAGATTAGCCCTACAGAGATTGAGACCGCTCAAGTTATGTCTGCTCAAATTCGCTCCAGCCAAGTTAACACCAATAAAATCCAATTCTCCCTCCTCATACTGCTTCACGAATTCCTCTACGCTCATCAGTAATTTCTGAGTTTTCTCAAGAGAATTATCGGTATTTTTACTTTTACCGTTTTTAGCAACATCTTTACCATTGAGATGTAGTTGCAACTCCCCAAATTCCTGCCGCAAACATTCCAACTCCTGTAATTCAGGTCGATTATTGAATTGTTCTGTCAGATTATCTAATCGGCGTTTAAGTTTGGAAACATATCGCTTTACGATTTTCTGCTGTTGTTCCATCTGGTCAATTCTCGCGACTAGCAACGCTAAGTTTACTTCTGGGTCAGCCATTTCCGTCAATCTCTACTTAGATAAAATTATTTTTGCCAAAATGGCTTACCCAATTAATAACCTTGAATTATCCCATCAGGCATAGTTGTACCGCTCATATTTGCGCCAGTCAGATAGGCACTACTCAACTCTGCTCTAGTAAAATTCGCTTTACTCAAATTCGCATTAGTCAAATTTGTCCTCGCTAAGTAAGCTTCAATCAAATCGGAATCGCTTAAATTAGCTTCAGATAAATTTGCCCGACTTAAATCTGCTCTGACCAGCCGACAAGCACTCATATTAGCCTTACTCAACTGCGCTTTATTCAACTTAGCGTCAGCTAATAGAGAACCGCGCAAATTCACACCAGTCATGTCTGCTTCCAGCAATTTTGCCCGTTCCAACTTAACATTAGTCATGTTGGCATAGCGCAAATTAGCTTCGCTTAAATTAGCTTCCGTGAGAAACGCACCGCTCAAATTAGCTTCAGATAAATCCGCACCACACAAATTTACCTCGCGTAAAGTTGCCTCGCTCAAATTCGCACCGCTTAAGTCAACTTTCGCCAAATCTACACCTGTCAAGTTCGCACCTCTCAAGTCTGCTCTACGCAACTTAGCACCGCGCATAGTAGCAACGTAAACTCTCGCTTCCTCCCGCAAGTTTGCACCCCGCAAGCAAGCACCGGTCAAATTAGCACCGCTGAGATTTGCACCGCGTAAATCTGCACCGATCAAATTAGCATCCAGTAGGTATGCTAAAGTCAAATTCGTACCGCGCAAATCGGCATTTTGTAAAGTTGCGCCGTGCAAATCGGCATTGTGTAAATTTGCAGAAGTAAGGGTAGCCTGGTTTAAGTTGGCACCGCATAACTTTGTACCAATTAAATTTGCCTTTCTGAGTATAGCCCGATTCAGATATGCAAAAACTAGAGTAGCGCCATGCAAATCTGCTGTAGGCAGAGAAATTCCGATCAAATCCGCACCATATAAGTTTACACCGCTGAGGTTCGCACCGCTAAAATTTGTTTCCCCAGCAGCGTATCGCCTTTTTAGTTCGTTACCATCCATATACTTTTCCTATTAATTACCTTAATTTTGAATTTACAGCTGGCGTACCTGATAGGTATTATCATTTTCATCATTTAAATGGCTCTCAGTTACGTTCATTAACTGCCCGCGATCTATACCTGCTTGTGTCTCTACAGACATAACATTCTCTAATATTTTTACTTTGTACATTCCCGGTACGCGATTGGTATAAAAGGGTTTCAGCGTCTGTATTATTGCGCTTGCTGCTTGCGAATTTTCTTCCGGTTCAAATAGACACCGAGCAGTGCTGCTTAGTCTAGCCTCTAGCTCTCTTACCGTTTCGCAGAATGCGTACAAATTAAACAGCAAATCGTCAAATTCGTAGCTTCTAATCGTTACTAAATCCTGTTCGCTGAAACTTAGTTGGTGATACAGGGTGGAAAATATAAGTACTTTCGCCCTGAACGGATTTGTATATTTCATAATTTCCATCCGCACGTTAAAGCGATCGTATGGCGGTACTGTTTGATTGACTTGCGATTTTGTGGCAACATCCGGCTGTTTTTGCGCTATTGGCTGCACTGCCAAAGCTGGGCTTTTAGAACCGCTTGATACTACTTGCGTTGGCTCCTCAATATTCGAGTATAGCTTACTGACTTTCTCAAAAATTATAGTTGCTATTACAGAATATTCCCCCGGTTTATTAAGAGTTTTTACAACTTTATCCAAAGTTAATTTGAGATTTTCTGGCGTTGGATTAGCCTCAAATAATTTTTTGAGTAAATCCTGAAAAGTAAAATTTTGCAACTTGTTTAGGTCATTTTCCCAAACATTGTGGCACGCACCGAAGATTAACTTTTTAATGCGCGTTGAGTTTTCATGCTGTTGTAAATATTGCACAACTTCATCAAACCCGGATAAAACTTTCATTTTTGTTGCCTCCCTACCCAATCCAGCAACTGTTTGGTCTATTCTAATACGGAGTGAAGCCCAAAAGATTGGGTGCTTCAACCCCTACTCTCGATCTACCCATTTGACATACACTTTTTTTTTAGCTATACTTGTCAGTTTATGAATAAAACCAATAAAAATCAATAGCTGTACGCCTAAAGGCGGACTGAGTTACAGGTAAATATAAAGAAGCTCAAATTTGCATCCCCCCAACGATATACTGATGTCCACCTTTGGGTATACTTGGCAGAATAGCCTTTCGCTCTGGCAAAAAGGCTGCGCGATCGCTGTCAGTAACCGATATAGGTGGAAAGGATGAACCAATTGGAGTTAGAACAAGAAATCACAAAAGTGACAATGGGTATAATGACCCGTAACAGGCAGATTGCTTCCGATATCATCGCCAATCTGAGAACCAAAATGACCCTAGAAGAAGTAGCTGGTGTGATGCTGATCGGTCTTGAGCGTTTGATCTGGTTTGACGGAGAGCTATTTTTTTGGGCTACAGAAAATTTGCTGCCTGTTGATATTAAACAGGAAATCAAAAGAATAATGTCAGTAAATACTTATAAACGGTTAATTGCCAAAGGTTTTATCCCCGGCAAGGACTTTAGTATGAATGCCGATGGCACGCTGCTACAAAAACCGTGTCCCAGTGCTTATTCAATCTAGTTAGGACAGTAGGACAGGTATCCCAACTTTGACTGAGGGGATTGAGAATTATGTTTATTGTGGCAGCCAATATTGCTGAGAACGTTAATTTGTCTCGATCGCAAACGATCGGCTGCCCCTATCTTCCCGACTTTCGACCTGCGCGATCGATACATTTATGCCAAAAACCATAGTTTAGCGTCACCAACAAGATAGAAATTTATGCAATTTATGCCAAAGTGTGATATGTAAATTTTCTTTCAGCCG
>NZ_JACJUP010000158.1:0-8785 GCF_014748295.1 Planktothrix sp. FACHB-1355
TTCGTTCTGTTCCCACCCGCGACGGACAAACATCTTATTTTCATTGGTACATAGCGATTATTCCCAGAGTTTCCAAGTCAGCGGGATTTGAGTTGGGCAGCGGTATGTATATTAACACCGCTATGCCAGAAGATAGCGCTCAGTATCTGCGGGATGTGCAGTTTGTTGTGACAAATGAGGATGCGAACATAATTAAATTATTAACTGGAAAAGAAAAATAGTTAATCCAGCCATGAGTAACAAATGAGGGAGATTACTGAGAAGCGATCGCATTATCGGGACTCCATCGCCTCGTTTGGTAATTCGCAACAGCGGGTAAGGACTGAATACCATTGCCGAAAGCAGCGTCACTCCTTGCAGAAATTGCGCGACATCCAAACTCCAAGTCAGCGTTGGCAGTCCTGCACCACTATATCCGAAAGAACGAGCAAATACGGGGAGAATTTGCCCTGCTTCGGTAATGGCGGCGGGAACGTAGTATGCTAAATTGGCAGCGAGAGCAAAGGGAAGATAGGCGTAGATGATGGTGAGGTAATCGGGTTGGGAGCGATCGCAAAAGCGAGCGATCGTATGAGTAGCATAAGTTAAGATAGCCGGAATACTCAATAATCCTAGCGCGATCGGCAAACTGGTGAGTAAGCGATCGGCATCCACAGGCACATCTTCAAATCCCAGCCAGCTGAGGATGGTGTGGGAATGGTGCATAAACACGCCGCCGAATAACAGCAACAATAGCGCCGCTTCCGCCCAAAAACCTTGATGATTATCTAATAAATCCGATGCGGGAAAGCGTAAATTTAATTGTGCCGATCGATTCGGGCAAGTTTTCAGACAAGTCATGCACAGCATACAATCCCGATTATCTTGCAATTGGGCGGGATGGGAGTACAGCGGACAACCTTCTGTTGCTTGTCCTTCATTGGGTAGCGCATCGGCAAAGTTAAGGGGTGTTTCCGCACTACCTTTGTAACAGCCAAACGTACTGCATTGACTGCCGCAAACTTGTTGTGTCGATCGCAATTCCGTCATCGACAGTTTCGCAAACATTCCATTCATTCCACCGATCGGACAAAGATAGCGACACCAAAGCCGACGTTCGTAAATTAAACTAAAAATTACCGCTCCCGCCGTAATTGCTACTAATAACCAAGCCGAAAGATAGGCATGGTGCGGCAAATCCCAAAGTTTTTCCCACAGGTAAATAATCAAAAATCCTGCAAATACTACCCACGCGCCCCAACGGTTTAGCCATTGGGTATTCCAAGTAAGTTGCTGGCGGGGAAATAGCCACAGGGAAAGACGGCGCATCCATTCACCTGCAATCATAAATGGGCAGATGGCACACCACAACCGACCTACAAAGGCGAATAAAAATAGATAACCGGGCCACCACCAAGCCCAAAATAAGTTAAGGGTAATGCTGCTATCTCGCGATTGGGAACCGATAAAGCCTAAAATTGTAATTGGTACGAAAATTGCCATCATCACGATCCAAATTGCTTCTGGATACCAGCGACTCAGGAACAATTGCCGCAACCAAGGAACATGGGTAAGTAAGTCAATCCGAAAGGCATTTTTTGTTGATTGTACCGACCATAAAGCTTGTTCTGGAATAACAGATTGCCCGCTCGGTGTCATCATTACGGCGCGATGCAATATTTCTGCTAATTCTGCTAAATTGCCGGGATATTCGTAGCCGATCAGGCGGCGTAAATCGGCGCGATCGAGTAGGAGAGTCAGGCGATTTTGTTCGCGACAACAGCGATTGAGGAAGTAATTGGCAAATGCGGGAATGTCTGCTTTGCGTTGGGATAAGCTAAATAGTTTGAGCGAAATTGTTTCGAGATCGGAAAAAATGAGTTTGCTGGGGGAAGCAAAGATTAAACGCACCGAAGATTGCACTGGTTGAGGCGGTTCTTCAGATAATTGCTGGTTGTCCGATATGCCATGATTGGGGAGAATAAAACCTGTTTTCAGGTAGTGGATTAAGCGAGTGCGATCGCCTTCGCTCAATACATGAACGTTATCTAGCAAAAGCGTTCCCCGTTCTAATAATTCTAGGATACCGGGTTGTTTGTTTATTCTGCCGAACAGCACATCGGTATTGAGTCTGCCATCGGTTGTACGGGGTAGTTCGGCACAATCTAATTCGGCAAAAGGTTGATCTGCCAATTGCGATCGCAGGTGGATCAGTCCCGCCAAGAAGGTTTTTCCCGTTCCGGGTAAGGCTTGAAACACTACAGGCTGTAGGTTGGATGCGGCTTTTTCGATTTGTTGTGCTAGTTTTTGGGTAGCTTTGCTATTGCCGAGAATGGTTTCCCCAATGGGAATATGTTGGATGTAGGGTTGTAAACCTCGGATTCGTTCTTCTTCCCAAGCGATGCGACTGGCAAAATCATCTAACTCTTGCATCAACAGAGTATGGAGTGCTTGTTGAATGGCTGGATAGTCAGTTACCAGTTCCAAAAACTGAGACTGGGGTAAAAAGAGGATTTCGCTGGCTGTCAGTGCGATCGCGCTGCTATGATAAGTTCCTTCATCGGAACTAGCCACTAGGGTATAGCCAAATAAATCACCAGGGTGGCGATAGCGGATCGACAATTTGCCGATCGGTGAGTCTCGGAAAATTTCTACTTTTCCCAATTTCAGCAAATATAACCCGATCGGAGTTTGTCCTTCTAGGTAAATGTGGGTTCCCGCTTCGACTGGGAAGCTATGGAACGAGCGAGCGATCGCTTCCTTGGCGCTTTCTGGCAAACTTCCCCAGATGCGCTGAGTCCCTAACCAATCTTGATATTCTGCGATTACCCGTTCGTCGCTGGGGATGGTGCGATCGCTAACGAACGGTAGTGGCAATGGCCGGTCTGGAAAGGGCAGAATCGATCGAGATGGGAAGATGTCTGTTGATGTGGTTGCAGAATTCATCTAAACCTCACGGTGGCGAGTGTCAAAGCGCCATTAATTTCCGATAATTTAACCGATCGAGCTATAGCTAGGGCCGCTACGCGGAAGTCAAAAGTCAAAAGTCAAAAGTCAAAAATCCTTTGAGCGTCAGCTATTCAACTACTTCCCCTCTGGTGGGTTACTTCTGCCGTGCTGCACTAGGGCAAAGCGGTTACTATAAATCAAATTTTTATATTTAAAATATAGTATATCTCACCAAAACAATCAAATCAGCAGGTTGTATCCCGAAATATTTGAGCGTTTGTTTGGGAAGGTTTAGGAGTAATTTTCAGTTTGTATTTTTTTACAAATTTTTATTATCTTTCGATAAAATTTGTTGAATAATTAGAGACAGACGTTGCAGTTGGATCGGTTTAGTTAAATATTCATCCGCACCTGCTTGCAAACACTTTTGCCGATCGCCAGACATAGCTAGTGCCGTCAGTGCGATGATGGCAATATCTGTTTGCCCTTGGGCGCGGATTTGACGTATCGCTTCCAGCCCGTCCATTTCTGGCATTTGAATGTCCATCAGAATTAGGTTAGGCTGTTGAGTTTGAGCAAGGTTGAGGGCTTGTTGTCCGTTGTTTGCCACAATTAGACGATAGCCGCGACTTTTGAGATAGCTAGATACGGTATCGCTGGTTGGTTGATTATCATCCACCAGCAGGATTAAAGGAGATTCTAGGGTAGAAACTGAGCTGGCGATCGCCCCATATAGCTTGCGATCGACTTCCATCCTGTCTGAGTGGCTGCTGCCAAGGTAGGGAATGCGAATCGTAAAACAACTACCTCGTCCTACTTCACTACTAACTGATACTGTTCCTCCGTGCAAGTTGGCGATTTGTTTGACGAGTGCCAGCCCCAAACCAGTACCGCTGTAACGGCGACTCAAGCTACTATCAATTTGCACAAAAGCTTGGAAGAGTTTGCCTAGATTTTCTGGTGCAATGCCGATACCCGTATCGATGATGGCAAAGCAGAGGTGATAGGAGGATTTGGGAATCGATGAAGTAATTGTTTCTTCTAATTCTGGGGTTTCTATGGCATTCTCCAGCCGAACTTCTAGGGTAACAGAACCTCCTTCGGGAGTAAATTTAACGGCATTGCTGAGCAGGTTGATCAGTGCCTGACGCAGGCGGCGATCGTCTGCCTCAATGCTACCCAAATTTTCAGGGATATTAGTATGAAAATGAATACCTTTTTGAAAGGCTAGATGTTTGACAAAAACAACACTGGCTTCGCATAATTCTTTTATGGAAACATCGCTGATTTCCAGTTCTAATTTGCCAGCTTCGATTTTAGATAAATCCAGAATGTCATTAATCAGTTCCAGCAGATGCCTGCCGCTGCTCTCAATGGTGGCGAGGGATTTTTTTTGCCGCTCGCCCATCTCACCAAATACGCTGTCCTGTAGTCCTTCCGCCATACCCAGAATCACATTTAAAGGAGTTCGCAATTCGTGACTCATATTGGCCAAAAATTCGTCTTTCAGGCGGGTAGCGCGGGCAAGTTCGACGTTAGCAAGCATCAGTTCTTCGTTGGTATGCCGCAATTTTTCTTCTGCCAGTTTGCGATCGGTAATATCTTCATAAGAACCGAGAACGCCAATTACCTCACCTGCACTGTTGGTGAGGGGAACTTTGTTCGTTCGTATCCATAATGACTTACCATTCGTAAATTCGGTTGGCTCCTCATAACCCAATTTGGGAGTTCCGGTGTCAATCACTTTTGTATCATCTGCACGGTAGAGATGGGCCCACTTAGCCCAAGGTAACTCAAAGTCTGTCTTGCCCAGGATCTCCTCGATAGTTATTTGACCATCCTCAGCAAATGTTCGGTTGCAGCCTAAATAACGGAATTGGCGATCTTTCCAAAAGACACGCTGGGGAATTGTATCCAAGACTAATTGCAGCATCATGCGAGATTCTTGCAATTGTTGTTCGGCCAGTTTGCGATCGGTGATATCTGTTAAGGTACCGATGTAGCCGATCGGGATGCCGTTGCTGTTGGTTTCGGGTATTATCTGGCAGTAGAACCATATAATCGTGCCATCCGATCGCACAGTTCTGCCTTCGTCTCGATAGGTTTCTCCTGGAGCGGATGTTTGCAACCATTGCGCCAATTTCATCGGGATGCGATCGCGGTCTTCTGGGTGCAAAATATCTACCCACCCTATCCCCAACGCCGCTTCAGTTGGTCTACCCATCATTTCGCTCCACCGATCGTTGACATAGATGCAGTTACCATCGGTATCAAACCGGAAAATGGCAACCGGAGCTGCTTCTGCTAAGCTTGCATAGCGGCGTTCGCTTTCCCGCAATGCTTCCTCCGCCAGTTTGCGATCTGTAATGTCATAGTTAATACCGACCATGCGTTGCGGTTCGCCTCGCTCGTTGCGTTGAATCACCGCACGGGCTTTGATATAGCGGATGCTGCCATCTGGACGAATGATGCGAAATTCTGTATCGTATTCCTTTTTTACCCTGACGGCATCCTGAAGGTTGGCATCTGCGGCTGCCCGCGAGTCTGGATGAACTGCGTCGAGCCAATCTTTATATGTGGCAACTCGATCGGATTTTGACCAGCCATACAGTTCGTACATTCGATCGTCCCATTCTGCCTCGCGAACCATATCCCAATCCCAGATCCCGATCGCGCGTGACTTAAGTGCTAATGTCAATCGAACGGACAAGTTACGCAACTGTTCTTCGTTTTGTTGGCGCTCTGTAATGTCATAGTTAATACCAACCATGCGTTGCGGTTCGCCTCGCTCGTTGCGTTGCACCAGCGCGTAGCCTTTGAGGTAACGGACTTTGCCATCGGTATGAATGACGCGGAATTCGATATCGTATTCTTTCTTACCGTGTAAAGCTAAAGCGAGAGAGGCTTCCACTTGTGCCCGATCGTCTGGATGCAGCCGATTTAACCATTGCTGACAAACTTTATCGGGCTCGCACCTTTCTAAGCCGTACAGTTCGTACATTCGATCATCCCAGATGCCTAGATTGCGAACGATATCCCACTCCCAAATACCGATCGCACCTGACTTCACTGCTAGTGTCAATCGATCGGATAAGTTACGCAACTGTTCTTCGGCAAGTTTGCGATCGGTCAGATCCAGCACTGTACCAACTACGCGCACTGACTTGCCATTAGGATCTAATATCGCTTCGGCTCGTGCTAGCAAGTAGCGTAATTTTCCATCTGGATGAAGTAAGCGATACTCGTATTCGTAAGGCTGCCCCTGTTCGATCGTCTGCTGCAATAACGCATCGTGTCGATCGAGATCGTCGGGATGGACGGACTGGCGGAACTCCTTGTAGGAAGGTGGGCCAGATGCAGGCTCGCGTCCGAAAATGCGAAAAACTTCTTCTGACCAGACAATTTCTTGGGTTTGCAAGTCAGTTTCCCAACTGCCTAAATGGGCGATCCGCTGTGCGGTGGCTAGGTGGACTGCATTTTGACGGAGTTTTGCTTCGATCTGTTTTTGTTGGGTAATATCTTTGGCAATCCCTAAAAATCCGATCGTTTTTCCTTGGGAATCTTCTAGGAATTTAATTGATAGCAATACAGGAAAACGAGAGCCATCTTTGCGGATGTAAGTCCATTCGTCGTCATAGGTTCCATTTTGCGCTTTCGTCGCAAAAAATTCTCTACCGGGCGCGATTTTCTTGCCCAGTTCTAAGGAAAGTGCTTCTGCCCTTTGCTTGAGTTCTTCTGGGTCGTGGAATATTGCGGGAGTTATCTGCCCGACGACTTCTTCTGCTGTATAGCCCAACATCTTTTGAGCGGCTGAGTTGAAGGTTTGGATGATGCCATCGATGTTATTGGAAATAATGGCATAGTCTGTACCATCTAGAATTGCTTGTTGTAAATTAGTGACCGCTAATAACTCGGCTTCTACTTGTTTGCGTCGGGTGATATCTCGATCGATCCCGCGATAGCCTTGGAAGTTTCCTTGCGGATCGAAAAATGGTACTCCGCTAGTTTCCAACACAACTGAATTGCCGCACCGATGCAGGTTGGTATTTTCTATGCAGTGAATCGGTTGACGGGCATCTTTATACTTTCTCAACTCGGCTGCAACTTTTTCGGCTTCTTCTTTTGGCATCAATTCAAAAGGTGTTTTGCCGATAATTTCATCGGGTTGATAGCCGAGAATATCAAATACTTTTGGACTGACATAAGTATAAACGTTATGTTCGTTTATTTCCCATACCCAATCGCTAGAAGTTTCTACCAGATTGCGAAAACGTTCTTCACTAGCTTGCAAAGCTGCGGTGCGTTGTGCGACTCTCGCTTCCAGTTCCTGATTTAACTGTTGCAGCGCTTGTTCTGCACGAACTCGATCGGTAATATCGATCGCCACACCACCCACCAATAGTTGCTTGGAAAGACTTTGCAGGGGAAATTTGTACACTAAAAATTGTCCGATCGTACCATCTCGTCTGGGTGCGAGTTCGATCGCTTCCACTACTTGACGAGTTTGGACTACTTTCCGAATGTTTTGCAAGTATTGTTGAGCTAACTCAGGGGAATAAAGCTGTCTGTCAGTTTTTTGAGGTATATAATCTTCTGGAATCTGAAATACTTGTTTGTAGGTTTCGCTAATATAAATGAGTCGTCCGTTTTCATCTGTAATCCAGGAAGCGGTGGGACTGTTATTCATAAAGGCTTGAAAGCGCGATTCGCTGTCCTGCAAAGCGGCTTCTGCTCGTTTGCGATCGGTAATGTCCTGAATAACGCTGATAAACTGTTGGGGATTACCCGCCGCATCGCGTAGCAATGAAACGGTCAAGTTTGCCTGTACGATCGCACCATCTTTGCGGATATAGCGCTTTTCTCTCAAAAAGGTCTGCATTTCGCCTGTTAACAGCTTTTGTACCTGTTCGAGATCGATCGCTAAATCTTCCGGGTGAGTAACGTCTTTAAACTTTAGGTTTAAGAGTTCTGGCTGAGAATATCCTAGAATCTCAGATAATTTTGGGTTGGTGCGAATAAATTGGCCGTTGGGCGACACCAGGCACATTCCTACGGCTGCTTGCTCGAAGATACTGCGAAATTTTTCTTCGCTCTCTCGCAGTGCGATTTCGGTTTTCTGACGTTCGGCAATTTCCGCCTCTAGCTTCTGATTTGTCGTGGCTAAACTTGGCAGTGCGAGGGCTTCGGGAATTAGAGATGCCAATATGAAGGCGGTATAAAGTGAAACCAAAGCTGTGATTGCTTTGAGCGCTCCAGACACCCAGTAGATGGGATGCCAAAGCGTCCATACTTCCATGAGGTGAGTAGTGCCACAGGAAATAATAAAGGCGCTAAATAGCAGAAAAATACCATAAAACGGTAAATCTCGTCGCTGGCGAACAAAGTAGAGCAGCGTAATGGGGATGGAATAATAAGCAAGTGCGATCGTCACATCGGAAATCAGATGAAGTCCGACTAATTCGGGCTTCCATAGGTAGCAATGCCCGTGTGGAATAAATAAATTAAGCTTGACAAAGCTGTGAAACAATTCGTGCATAAATTTATTCAGCCTACGCCCTCTACAATGGCGTTGTTTACTGTTATATAGCGTTTGAGGGAAAAAGTAACAGTCATGCAGATGCTCTCAGCCCAAAATCCCGCTTTGTCGGCAGGGTTTGCAGCCTTCCTGATGCAGGTAGTATTTCATCTATTTTTAATAAGATTTGTAAACTGTTTAGTTAAAAAATTAAATAATTTATTATTTTGTAACTTTTATCAATGCTGCGAACAAGCAACCCTATAAATTTATTAATTTATCTTCGTTCGATAAATAAAAATAATTAACATATTTTAATAAACTTCCCAGAAGTTACTATTT
>NZ_JACJUP010000159.1:0-8774 GCF_014748295.1 Planktothrix sp. FACHB-1355
CCCACCTAGCCCTTGGGGTTAAAACAAAGATCTCAGATCCCCGACTTCTTGGAGAAGTCGGGGATCTCTCTTCAATGCCACCTCCTTCTTCGGGAGGCGTTCACTTGTTGCAGATGTTGAATATTATCGGCGATACTTTTGATTCTCTGGTTTTTTATAAGCTTCCAGTGAAACTCTAGAGGTATAGAGACTGTAGTATATTTTCGTATCGTCATAAGGATTTAATCCGGCGCGATATAATTCCCCATAACAAGCTTCCGCCTTTTTAGGAATATCGGAATTTAAAAATTGTCCCTTTTGATAGTTAACTTCTTGGCGTATTTTTTCCGTGATTTGAAGATAACACTGCCCTTTATTTTGTTCCTTCGTTTCTTTGGGTAAAGTTTTCTCTAATTCAGCGGCCTGTTCAAAAGAGTTATAGGCATTATCGAGAGCATTATTAGCATCTTCAACAGAAGATTTTTTTAAATCAAAATCAGATAGATAAAGGATGCCATGATTAATCGCAATATCTCGGCGTAAAAGTTTTTGCTCTTCTTTCACCAGCTTCTCAGCAGCTACTAAGAAAAAATCGGCTCTCCGCTCAACTTTCTCATCAATTTTTGCTGTCCAACCCACATCTTCCAACGACTGGAATACCAATACTCTTCCTAAACCATTGAGGGCGGCGGGATCGTTGAAGGATCTCCCTTTCTCGTAGTAAGATATAGCTTCCTTGAGTTGTCCCATATCTTCCGAAACTTTCCCCAAAGCAACATAAATTTTGGAATCGTTGGGGTTAAAATTCAGTGCCCTTTTGTATAAATCCAAAGCACTAACAACATCACCTTGAGTACTAGAGATCTGCCCCTGTTTATAATAATATTCCCCTATAGTTGGTAAATTAGCATAGACAACATAAGTACTTGCGGCCATTAGAGCTGAGGCACCAAAGATTGCTTCCGCGTGGAAGTGAGGCGGAATCCCGACGCTCTTGAGGGCATTCTCAACAGTTTCCTTACCATTTTCTGTCAGCACCCCACCGGCTAATAAAAGCATCCCCACCGCTTGGCCAACCGTACTAAAAGTCCCCAGGATATCAAACCCTTCACTGGAAAAGGCTTGAGCCGTGCTAGAACCAAAAGTAGTCGCCACAACCATACAACCGAGTGTCAACCCATACCATACCCAGTCAAAGCGATCGTGTTTGTGGACTTCTCGAGGGACAAAGGATTCCAGAAACCACCACCAAGACGATTCCGGTGGGTTGACACTCAGCCGATAGCTAGCTAGGGGAAACTTTTTCGCTATTATCCCTGCAAGTTCCTTCAATCGCTCATCCAAATCAATCAACAGGGCGCATTGACTCGTGTTCAATTCCGCACCGTTATTTTTGAGGTTTTCCACTCCATCGCGGCTCAAGAGCATTTCTATAATTTTCCGCTTGGACAGTATCGATCCTGCTTTTTCAATAGTGGATAATGCCTCTTGATAATGTGCAATAGCTTCATCCATTGCGGATTTGCTTTCCTCAGCATAATCTTCCATGATGGGAACTTGCGCTATTTCCTACTGACTTTCTGTCGGGTATGACCCAATAACAGAGGGATTATACTGTTTAAGCGCATTCACCGTCAACAATTACCGGATCGACTTAGGGTAGTGCCTCTTTGCCAGAACTGTGTCTCGGAGAGATCCGATCGAGCTACAATTTCCGGCGGGCAATTCTAATGCGATATGATTAACGCCATACTTGGCAAACCCACTCACAGCAGACCGTTTTTGAGAAAGAGCCGCAAAGCCATATGGAGAAGGTTCGCCAAGCGGCTATTAAGCCACCTCTGTTTCTGGATTGAAGAATGAACGTTGTTGCGCTTCGTTAGTGGGTATCAGCTTCCAGCCAGCTTTGATGAGCTTTTGGTAAGTTGCCCAACCTTTAGAACCACCTGGTTCGCGGTAATCTGGTACGGCATATTGAGGAAAACCTGTATAGGGTCGCCACGGTTCGTGAGATGCTAATTGCAAATGCAAGATCTTTTGCCCGTTGCCACCAAGAGTGGGTAACCAGCACATCTGTCCAGCCATGATAAAACTCCTTTGCGTAGATAAAGGTACGTAAAGCTGAAACCAGGCTGTGTGAGGATGCGCTTTTAAGCTTCTGTTCCCAGCTTCGATATTGTGTTCCAGCCACGCTACCCTAGATTGACCGATTTGTCAATATGATGGCAAAAAATTCTTAGTTGTGACCTCACCCTACAGGGTATTTTTGTCAATTTCATCTCAATCTTAAGCAAGATTTAATGATTATGGACAAAGAGCGGAAAAGCATAGAGCTTAATCTCCCAAATCTGCTCTAATGCTTAATTCAGAGATATTTTGAAGTTTATTTTGCTTTATCCTTCAGGGTTACGTCAGCTAAATTTGTTACAAAATTCCCTTTCCCCAGTTTCCCACTGGTTGATTTTCAATTTTGAATTTTTAATTCCTCAGCCTGCGGGTGGGCGATCGCATTACGGATGACATTTGCTTGTTTGACGTATTCACCATCACTCAGCACTGGTACAGAACCGACGATGGAAATAGGTGCGGCCAAATCGATCCAAGACTTGCAGCCACCGTATTCCGGGCGGTAAACAATGGATTGCGGTTGAGCGAGTTTGTAAGTCCGCAGCAGCAAAATATACATTGGCTGACTGGGTTTCCATTTGAGGCGATCGCTCGCAAACCGCTCGTTCCAGATGTGATATGGTAGCAGTGCGGCAATGCTGGGTTCGTAACTCACCATAAAAATATCGGTAATCTTCGCCCAGCTACCAATTCGCACAGTTTCCGGATGCCAACCCGATTCTACAGGGCTTACCTTGTCAGCATATTCCGGTTTGAGCAAATCTGGTTTTTGGTGTTCAAATGTCGGGTAGAGCAAAACCTCATCATGAGCAACTTTAAATTGCTTTCCCTCCTCGCGAATACCGCCTTTACGAAGCAGCAAAATAGTTTTGCCTTGCGCCAAGGCATCTACCGCAACAGCCCATTCCTTGAGTGCGTGGATAGTAGTCGATTCCATAGCAATAGAGTTGAGTTCTTCTTCCAGACTAGCGACTGGCAAACACTCGCCACGCAATGAAAACGATAAAAGTTATATAGCCGAATACAGATAACCAATCCAGCCAGTTGCTGGGGAGAGTTAAAAATTCGTCGTTCATAGACAGAAGAGGGATTATTTGTGCAGAACGCTACAGATGAGCTTACCTGGGCCGTTGGGTTCAAACGGTACAACAGTTCCGTCTTTGCGAACGGTAATGCGATCGCGACAATTATACAGCTGCATCGGCCTTTCCACCCCGTCAACGCTGACGATCGCCCGATACTCCCAGTGATTTTTAGCACTGCGGTCAATCCTGAGAACGCAAATCAAACGGTCATTTGTTTGGCGACAAAAGGAAGCTTCCGCAGGTAGGGCGACTGCGAAGCATAACATTAATAACAGCAACAAACAAATATATTTCACCGGTAGTTATCGCGGTTCAAGAAAAGTTTGTAACCGACATAGCCCACACCCGCCGTGATTACCAAACCGATAACTATAGAAATAAAACTCACAGCGGTACTAAAAACCCAAACGCTAATCAGTCCAGTGGCGGCAAATACTGCCACCTTGGCCACTTTATTCATTTTTGCTATAGCAAGTTGCCAGCGGCTGGGTTGCTGAGGTTTCGGGGTTCGAGGTATATGTTGGATAGAAATTTCCGCCTCTAATTCCCTCAGTCGTCGTTCGATTTGGTCTTCATTGTGAGAACTCATTCCTACTCCCCGGTTCGGAACAATGGCTTTGCTTTAGTTTACCCTTAGAAAAATCTCAAGTAGCTAAGGTATGATAAAAACTATGCAGAAATTTACACAGAAGAAGCGGTGTTTTGCATAAGTCCTAAGATATTCGATCGATCTCGCTGCACTGCGTCAATATGGTTAGGATGCAGAATGAAGACCATTTAGGAGTCAGACATGGAAACGCGACGCTTGGGCAACTCTGATGTGAATATCTCTCCCATCATTATGGGGACTTGGCAAGCTGGGAAAGCTATGTGGGTGGGGATTGAGGATTCCGAGACCGTCAAGGCGATGCGGGCGGCTTTTGAGGCGGGGATAACGACCATCGACACTGCCGAGGTTTACGGAAACGGTCACTCTGAGCAAATTGTGGCACAAGCGCTGTCAGATGTGCGCGATCGAGTTGTCTACGCTACCAAGGTTTTCGCCAATCATCTCAAGTATGACTTAGTAATTGAGGCGTGCGATCGCTCTCTGAAAAACCTTAAAACCGATTATATCGACCTCTATCAAATTCATTGGCCTTCCGGCGCTTTCAACAGCGAAATTGTACCGATTGAGGAAACTATGCGGGCGATGAACGATTTGAAACAGCAAGGCAAAATTCGTGCTATTGGCGTTTCTAATTTCTCCCGCGCTCAAATAGAAGAAGCCGCCCAGTACGGACGCATTGATAGCCTGCAACCGCCTTATTCTTTGTTCTGGCGTCAGGTGGAAAAAGATACTATGCCGTACTGCATTGAAAACAATATTTCTATCATTGCTTACTCTTCTCTGGCACAGGGATTGCTGACTGGCAAATTCGGTCTCGGTCACAAGTTCCAGGAAGGAGATAACCGCATCAAAAATAAGCTGTTTATGGGTGAGAATTACGAACGAGCGCAAGCAGCTTTAGATAAACTCCGTCCGATTGCAGAACGCCATCAATGTAAGCTTGCCCAACTAACTTTAGCTTGGTTGATTGCCCAACCGCAAACAAATGCGATCGTCGGTGCGCGTAACAGCGATCAATCGGTACAAAATGCCAAAGCAGCCGATGTCAAATTATCTGCTGACGAACTAGCACAAATCGACGCTATTGGGCGCACGGTTACCGATCCTTTGGATGACAGTCCGATTATGTGGGATTGGGGCTAGAAAAACCAATCTCAATTTCCTCAAGTTTAGCAACAAATTTAGGTTGGTTTTTGTTCCTCAATCTCACAGACATCTCCAAAAATTCTTGTGGGGTAGGCATCCTGCCTGCCTTTAAGATTATTTTGGAGGAGATGTCTAATCTACTTTCCCACAGAAGATAATTTTGCACAATGACGAGATGTTAGTAAAATTAAACTTCTGTAAACAGGGTTAAACTTAGGTAAATAGAGGCTTACACCATAAAATTACTGTGCTACTTTAATAACAGGACACGATAAATTCAAACTAAAACCCAAACCAAACAAACAGCTTAGATTTGTGTCCTACTGTCGAAGCTACCTTTGATTAACTCTTGTGCATAGCATAGCAAAAGTGGCAGAAAGCCCCATTTTGGGGGCAAAACCAAACCCAAGTCCGGAAAGACGCTACTATGCTAGAGTTAGAAAACTGACAAACTTTACTTTCTGACTTTCATTATTTGACAACTCTATCACTAAACTTGTACCGGGTCTAGTCATCTTGACTAGACCCAAAATGTTTTATAGATTTGTTTTTTTTGTTTGTTTTTGCAAATCTAACGCTTCGCTCCCTCCTCATGAAGGTTATTGGTTTCATAGCTTTCCCTGTCAGGCGTCTCGATATCGGAATGGCGATCGTTTTCGTAGCTTTCCGCGTCGGGTGTCTGGATTGGCGTTTCTACACCGATCGCTTTATTCTCCAGATCGTTCTTTAACTTAGACTCTGGTGACGAAACAACCTCAGACTTGACTGTAATATACTGCATTTGCTGTATTTGCTGTTCGGACGGCAGATCGATCGTTTGGTGGGGAAGACCGATGATCTCCGTCTCTACTGCTTCGGTCTGCTGTTGCCGTTTGCCACGCAAATTATCGAACACTTGCAGGGATCTGGCAACTAACGATTCTGTCCAGTATGTGAGTAGAGTATCCAAATCTCTTGATTCTAATGTGCTTGCTGCCGATTTGCTTAGCAGTAAATCGCTTTCAGCCGAATCGTCAGATTTTTCTGGCGATTGAGCGATTTGCTTTGGCATTTTCAACAATTGTTGCTGCCAATGGGAGGCACATTTTGACAGTTGCTGGAATTTAGCAGATGAGAAGTCGAGCGAACTCTCAACAGCGGCGTTCAATTTGGTATAAGCATCTTCAATGAAAGTGCGATCGGCTTTTTCAGCATAACTGTTTGACTGGGGTATCTGAAAGTACAGCGCTTGCAGTTCCTTTTTCAGTTGCTGAATTTCCGCTTGTAGATAGCTGTTATCCAAGTCGGAAGTAATCGCAGAAACTTGCTGAAGAAGTTCAACTTCGGCGGCGCTTTGCTTTAATTCTTCGATCTCGGCTGGCTGCGAGCGCTCCTCAAACGCTTCAGTCAACGATTGGAGGGTAGCTTGCATCTGTTGATTTTGTGCTTCTAACCGATCTAAGTTAGAGCGCGTAATTTCTTCTGTCTGAGCGATCGCTGCTTTAATTTCTTTGATCTGCGCTGCTACGTACCCAGTGTCAGAGCGTCCGTTTTGTGTCGGCAGTGCAGACAATTCATATTCTACATCGGATGTACTTTCTCTTTGCTCTGCTAAGCGCTCTGTAAACCTGTCGCCGATTTGAGATACTTTTGTTGCCAGTTGCTGTATTTGCTCTTCCAAGTAACTGGGATCGAAAGTTACTGGCTGTGGGGTAAAAGCAGCTAACTGCTCTTGCACTTCTGCGGCAATTTGTTTAACTTCTTGGATGCGCTCTAAATCCTGGCGCTGATTAAACGCTTCCGTTAATGAGGAAACGTTTGCTTGCAGTTCCCGAACTTGTCTTTCCAGGTAGCTGGGAACAACATTTGCCGATGCGTCTGCAAGCTGAGAAATACGCTGTTCGACTTCTGGGGACAACAGCATTTGTCTGAGTTCTTCGATGCGCTGTATTTCTTCCCGCTCTTTAAACGCCTCTGTTAATGAGGAGAGGTTGGTTTGCAGTTGCTGAATTTGCTGCTTAAAGTCTTGAAATTCCTCTTTCGTGAGGTTCTCGGAACCAATCTGCTTGCGATCGAGCAGTTCTGTTTTCAGTTCCTCTATCTTGCGATCTAAATACTCGCTGTCAAAACCTGGGGTAAGTTCGTCTATTTGCTTTGCTTGAGTGTCGCTCAGCGAAGCGCTCCCTTCGGGTTTTGTTGATATGGTGAGGTTGCCGATCGCTTGTTCCAGGCTATCAAACCGCTCTCGCAGCTGGCTGAGTTCTTCCTGGACGGGAGCGAGAATCAGCGGTTTAATCGGAGTCGAGAAACCTTGAAATGAGTCTCTTAAGCTTCCCATCTCTTCTGAGATTTCCCGATCTATTTGTCTGACGCGGGTTCCCATCTCAGATAAGACAGCCGCCATGTTCTGCTGTAATGTCTGCTCGAATCGGCGTCGGTTGATCAGGCTTAGGGAAAGGGCTAGAGTCAGGGGAGCAACCGAATATATCAGCTGCTGGGAAAAAACTGCAACTAACGTCCCTGCAACAGAACCCGCTACGGAAACGTACTCTGTTACCTCTAAGCCATTGGGCTCTGTAGTTTCTGTCATAAGCTGTTACGGGAAGTGTGCAAACCCAGTACTTTCAGGTCGGGGAATAAACGCGACACAGGCGCTTTTAACTGCTGTCCCCTTTGAGGGGAGAGTAGATCGCGATTTAAAAAATGTGGAAAGTTTCCACAAGTTAAATATATCAAGAAAAATCAAAATTTTGAATAATTATACCAACCGAAGACATCAGAGAGGACGTTCTTAATTCGACCAAACCCTTGATTCTCAATTCTTCTTCCCGTAACTCCTAACCCCTAGTCCCCAGCCATAGTTTCTGGAATTAGCTCGACTGCAAACACTTCGGCGAAGCTGGCTGCTACTTGCTGACGCACTCGGTCTTTATTAATTGTGGGAATAAATTCTGCTAAGCTGCCCACCGGTTTGTCGGAAATTCCGCAAGGTACTATTTGCTTAAAACCTTCCAGATCTGGACAAACGTTGAAAGCGAAGCCGTGCATGGTAATCCAACGGCTGACTTTGATGCCGATCGCAGCTACTTTCCGTCCTTCTAACCAAACGCCGGTAAAGCCGTCGAGCCGTTCCCCTGCCAATCCGTACTCAGCCAGCACTCGGATTAACACTTCTTCCAGCTGGCGCAGATACCAGTGCAAGTCTTGCCGATAATATCGCAAATTCAGGATCGGGTAGCCGACGAGTTGACCGGGACAGTGGTAGGTTACTTCGCCACCGCGCTCTATACGGTGTAGCTCGCAGTTACTTCGCTCCGGAGCGAATTTGAGAAATTCCAGACTGGCTCCTTGTCCGAGCGTGTACACGGGGGGATGTTCCAACAATATGAGGACATCTTCCAGCTTGGGGTTGTCTCGCCGTTCTGCCAGGAGCGATCGCTGCCACTCCCAAGCTGCTGAATAATCTGTGATTCCCCGATCGTATAACCGACAAAAACGGGGTTTTTGCTGCTTATTCCACGCCAACCAATCATTATTACTCGAAATCACCACAAAAATCAAGAGTATTTTACGTTAAATTTCGTTCAAAATCCGGTCAGGGAAATCAAGAAATGTCAACAGATGCAAAAGATTTTAAAGAGTAGCCAAAGGGCTATGTACTCCAGAATACAAAATGCTAGTGTTTTATGTATAACCTCAATGTGAATAGGAGGAAGCCTGTTTAGCAAGAAAAAGCCCACAAATTTGAGATGGCGATCGCCCACCTTCCTTTCAAAGCCAGCATAGTTGGTGGCATCGTCCGAGAAACTTACTGTAGAGGTGTGGGCGTAGGCTCAAGTCAGAGTGCG
>NZ_JACJUP010000016.1:0-10000 GCF_014748295.1 Planktothrix sp. FACHB-1355
AGGGGGCATGGTCTACGGGGGCTCAATCCGCAAGGATCTCGACGAATTCCCCACATCCTATCCCTTCTGTCCTATGTCCCATTCCTGAATTACGAATTAGCGATCGCCTATCCCCTGTAGAATTATTACGGATACAGACACGCTCAAGGAATCGAGGGATGGTAGCTACCGATGACAGGCATTCGCCGCAGGGGGAATCCCCTACCTTTGATCTATCGGCTTACTTAGCCCAGCGACAGGCTTTGGTGGAAGCAGCTCTGGAGCGTGCCGTCCCCATCACCTATCCTGAAAAGATATATGAGGCCATGCGCTATTCCTTAATGGCCGGAGGTAAGCGCCTGCGTCCCATCCTTTGCTTAGCCACTTGCGAACTGGGTGGCGGTACGCTGGAAATGGCGATGCCAACAGCCTGTGCTTTGGAAATGATCCACACGATGTCGTTGATCCACGATGATTTACCGGCGATGGACAATGACGACTATCGGCGCGGTAAATTAACCAATCATAAGGTCTACGGTGAGGATATTGCGATTTTGGCCGGGGATGGCTTGTTAGCCTATGCTTTTGAGGTTGTGGCCGAGACTAAGAACGTTCCACCTGAAAGGCTGTTGCAGGTAATTGCCCGCTTGGGCCGCGCTGTCAGCGCCGCCGGGTTAGTTGGTGGGCAAGTAGTTGACTTGGAATCTGAGGGAAAGGCGGATATTACGCTGGAAACTCTTAACTTTATTCATACCCACAAAACCGGCGCTTTGTTAGAAGCCTGTGTAGTTTGCGGTGGAATTATTGCCGGGGTATCCTCAACGGATTTGCAACGTTTATCCCGCTATGCTGAGAATATCGGGCTGGCGTTTCAGATTATCGATGATATTCTGGATATCACGGTATCTAGCGAAAAGTTGGGCAAAACCGCTGGGAAAGACCTCCAAGCGAAAAAGGCAACTTATCCTAGCCTTTGGGGATTGGAGCAATCGAAGCAAAAGGCTCAGCAACTGGTTGATGCTGCCAAGGCAGAAATGGCACATTTTGGGGAAAAATCGCGACCGCTACAGGCGATCGCAGATTATATTACCAATCGCTCTTACTAGCAGTCTCTGGGGGCAGGTTTTACCGGAAAATATAGATAAACCTGTCCTCACAGCCGATCGCAGAATCTTATCATCTTCGCATCCTCAATCCAAAATCGATATGCACGACTTTGGCCAGATCCTAGATAACCGGGTATTGCTGGTAGCTCTTTTAGCTTGTTTAATTGCACAAATATGCAAACTTGCCGTTCACTTGATCCAGCACGGTAAGGTAAACATCCGCGTTCTGGTGGAAACTGGCGGTATGCCCAGTGCCCATTCTGCCCTCGTGGCTTCCCTCGCCACAGGTGTGGGTCAGACACTCGGATGGGCGACGCCCGATTTCGCACTGGCAACCATTTTTGCCATTATCGTTATGTACGATGCTGCTGGGGTACGTCAAGCCGCTGGTAAGCAAGCCCGCATCCTCAATCAAATTATTGATGAGTTATTTCGAGAACATCCCACTTTTAATGAAGACCGTCTGAAAGAATTGCTCGGACATACGCCTTTTCAAGTGATTGTAGGTTCTGCTTTGGGTATAACTATTTCCTGCTTGGCTGGGCCAGCTTATTGAATTTCAAATTTAAGATTTCAGATTTCAAATTTTATTTTTCTTTTTGCGATCTAAAATCTGAAATTTGAAATTACCTTATTTTAGTTGCTTCAACTCGCGCTCTCAGGAGGGTTACTTTATCGCTATCTACTAGCATCACCCAAAAACCGCGATCGCTCAAGTCCTCAAATATACTCGTTGCATTTTTTTGATCGGTCGTATGCAATACCAGTAGGTAAGGTCGCTGTCCGTAGGAAACTAAACCGACTTCCTTCTTTAACGCTTCCTGTACTTGGGCGGCAATTTCCGGCTGATTGAAATAATCTACCAAAACAGCATAACCCGTCCCCAAGGGTTGCGGATTGTATGCTGGCGAATTCTCAGATGGCGGTGTCGCCGTTACCTGGGCTAATGCTTGAGGTCGTACCGCAAATGCTGGCAACAAAGCAACAGCTATGGCAAAACTCAGCACCGCACAGCACCGTTCGATCGCAATTTTACTCATGGTTTAGGGACTAGGGGCTAGGGGCTATGGGCTAGAGGGAGAGGGAAGAGGGAGAGGGAGAAATTTTGACTTTTGACTTTTGACTTTTGACTTTTGACTTCCCCCACTCCCCTCAATCACGACACCGCCGCCAGAGAAGCGAGGGGGTCGGGAATCGTATCAGAAGGTGCTGGAAATTCTCCCGTTGCTACGTACTCCAATCGCAACTTCAGCCAAGTAATAAATGAACTGTTAGTTGAAATTATCGCCGCCGCAGGTTGAGGACATTTTGCCTTAACATCTGCCATTTCCCTTGCTTCCAAAAATGCCGGTTGCTTTACCAACCAAAAATCAATTTCTTGTTCTTCTTCTTGATACTTGCGGGTACGTTCCCTTAGCACTTCTTCCAGGGGTTCTTCTTCTAGTAAAAAGCGTTGACTCGCTAAAACGTAGTAGTAAGTTGTCATCTCTTTGGTGATTGGTAATTGGTAATCGGTAATTGGCCAATTTCAGATTGTAGATTTCAAATTGCATATTTGATTCAAATCTAAAATCTAAAATCTAAAATTACCTATTACCTTGTATTGCCTGTTTCATTTCTCGGACGGCTCGCTCCAGTCCGACTAAAACAGCCCGACTTATTATTGTATGACCAATATTGAGTTCTTCCATACCTTTTAGGCTGGCAACTGGGTAAACGTTCCAGTAGGTGAGTCCGTGTCCGGCGTTGACTCGCAAACCAGATGCGATCGCATTTTCGCATCCTTTCGCCAAAACCGCTAACTCCTTCTCCCGACTCGCTTCGTCATGCGCCTCGGCATATTTCCCCGTATGCAGTTCGATAAATTTGGCTTTTATCTTGACAGATGCTTCGATTTGTGCGTCATCGGCATCGATAAACAAGCTCACGGGAATACCCGCATCTTGTAGTTTAGCCACAATATCCGTCATGCGGGAAATTTGTCCGGCAACGTCGAGTCCGCCTTCCGTGGTCACTTCTTCGCGACGTTCCGGTACGAGAGTAACATAATCCGGTTTGATATCGAGAGCGATCGCCACCATTTCGTCGGTAGCCGCCATCTCCAAATTTAGATGTGTGCGTACAGTCTGCCGCAATATTCGCACATCCCTATCTTGGATATGCCGCCTGTCTTCCCGCAGATGCACAGTAATACCATCAGCACCAGCGAGTTCCGCCAATACCGCCGCCGCCACCGGGTCAGGTTCTACAGTGCGACGCGCTTGGCGAATAGTAGCAACGTGGTCAATGTTAACGCCGAGTGTAGGCAACTGGGATTCTCCATCAGCCTAAAATCTTCCGTCCTCGATCTTACCTGAATGGATTACAGATTGACCTCTCCCCCAACCCCTTTCCTGGGAGGAGAGGGGAGTAATCTTACTCCCCCTTCCCTCTGGTTAAAAAAATTGACCTCTCCCCCAACCCCTCTCCTCGCAGGAGAGGGGAGTAAATTTCCCCCCCCTTTCCTGCAAGGAGAGGGAAGTAATCTTTTTCCCCCTTCCGTGCGAGGAGAGGGGAGTAATCTTTCTCCCCCTTCCCTCGTAGGGAAGGGGGTTGGGGGGTTAGGTTTTTATTTTATGAAATTGAGAACTGCTATAATTTCTAGATTGTCTAAGATTTCAATAAAATATAGATATAAGTTTCTCGATCGCATACCACAGGTAAACAGCATAACTGCAATTTCAACTCAGTCAAAGTAAAACCTCACTTTTGAGCAATTTCTAGCGCAATATCCCGATGATGGTCGCTATGAATTAGTCAATGGAGAAATTGTGAAAATATTAGCAACTAGGCAGCACGATGATAATTTTGCTCTAGCGTACTTGTGGTGGAAAAACCAGTTTTTTGGTAGGGGGAAGGAGGAAAAGCTTATTTAGTAAGCTTTTGGAAATTTAATAAATTTTAATTATCACCTTAAGTACAGGAGAAACCGATTTTTCTTTAAGCCATATATAAAAGACATCTCAGAAATTGAAGGTGCGTCGCCTGGAATCCTTGTAGAGACGTTTTATGAAACTTCTCTACTCTCTACAAGGTTCTTTGGAGATGTCTAAAGAACAATTCCATTGGTTACTATTTTGATGAGAACCGAGATGGCGACAGATAAACCAATACTAAACCTGTAATTAGGGCATAGGGTATACCAAAAAACTGAAACGTAGCTACATCCACAGCTGCGCCTACACTACTTGCTAACACCCACCAGAACAACCGAGTTCGGTCGATATGCTGTCGCAGGACATAATATTGAATTGTTCCAACTCCCAACCCCCACATCGCTCCCAGAAAGTTCAAGCCCAGAGAAACTTTCACAGCGTTAACAGCAAGAGAGTGCAATAATCCCCCCAAAGCTCCACCTCCGACAGTCGCTAGCACCCATTGCGCTAGCATCCGTTGCCTTCTGACATAGTAAAGTTTATCTAGGGCAAGCCATTGCAATATACTCACCGAGATTCCCATTATAGCACCGAACCTAGTTAAGTCCTCAAATTTTTGCGTGAAGGACCCCCCCAAGATCTTCCAGATACTAATACCCACGAGTAAACCCACAACATTCGCCACCACCCACACTAACAACCACTGGAGCAAAAAGCTATCAATTTGTGGGCTGTTGGCTAGTTCCGTCCTAGCTGTAGGGTTTGGAAGTTCTTCGGGCTGAGTTGGAATTTCTCGACGATTTTTGGGCAGTACAGGTGGTGGAGGATAAGATGGGTGGGGAATAGCCTCTTCGGGCTTTGTTTTAAGTGCTATTTCTTGAAGCTCTTGAGCTTCTATTGAGGCTACATCTTCATGTCTGAGTTTCAATACTTCTTGAAACCGCTGCAACTCTAGGCGGATTTCTTCGCTGAGGGGATACTGTTGCTCAATTTCCTCCCTAAACGCTTGCTTATATTTCTGCAATTTTTGCTGAAGCTCTTGGTAAGGTTTGAGTACTTGCGCCTCCATCTCCTCGGTTTCCTCCGGTAACAGTTTCAAACTCTCTCGGAGAGAATCCAAAGTTCGGCGACCAATTCGAGAAATCTTACCCTTAATGGCATAACGTCCCACTTCTTTGAGGTAAATAAGCTTTGGATCGTCGATGGCTGCTTTCGTCAGTTTGATTTTGAAACCTTCTTTAACAGCGTATAGTTCTGGTTTCATTGCAGGTGACGATTCTTGAACTTTCTTGCGAGCATACTCGTGCAACTCATCAACAGAAATCAAACCATCGTTATCTATATCCGCCGCCCCTGTTTCTATTCCCTCGATTAAGTAATGGGTGTAAATCGACAAATCAGACCCTTGTTGTTCAAAGGAATACTGAGTAGAACTCGAAGAAGTAAGAATCGCTCGTCCCTCTCCCCCCAGCTGACTTTTAATATCTACCTTGCCGTCATCTTTTGCAGATAACCCTTCAGCGAAAGCACCACTAAAGCAACAGTCCAGAATTACCACTTGTCTTTTGGAGCGGCTATTGCTCATAATATCGTGGATAAAACTGGCCGGAACAGCGCTGGAGCGGTACAATTCTCCCCGCTTATTCTTGCTCGTTTTGCTAGTTGCTAAGTAAAGCTTGCCGCTATCATCTTTTATGCCGTGACCTGAGAAGTATAGCAGCACCAAGTCATCCCTATCCCGTTCCGAAAACAGCGTTTCAATAGCTTGCTCCATAATCGATGGATTGCCTGGATTTTTCAATATGTTCACATTTGCTTCTGCAAATCCGCCCATTTCTGGATTTTGTAAGACTCGCCTCATAGCTTCTAAGTCTTTTACAGCACCAGGTAAAGGATTCAATCCTGGTTCATATTCACTTACTCCAATCAGCAAAGCAACTTTAGTCATTTGTTTTAGTTTCCATCTACAAATCTCTGAGCTGCCTGAATGACAGCCTCTAATTCTTGTTGATTGCTAGCTTTTACTTTCAGCTTTTTACCATTGAATTCTACTTCTAATTCAATGCTTTTCGCCATGAGTCGATTACTCAAAAATCCAAGTACAGGCTTAATTTTATCTGGATTCACCTCAGCTTTCAGCATCCCCATTAAAAAACCACCAAAAGATTTGTTTCCCTCCGGCGGATTCCGATCGATTACACGATTGACCTCTTCTACTTCATCGAGTTGCCGCATCTGATTAAGCAGTTTTTGGGTTTCTTCTTCCAGATCCTCTTCATCTAAGTTGGAATCATTGAGTGCCAAGATGAGTTTAATGGTGGATTCGTCTGCCATACTGCTTACTCCGATACAAACCAGGCTAATTTATTTAATTATATTTCTGTGATTTCGCCTATTGTCCAGGACGCTAAATTTTAAATTTTGTAAAAAATTACGGCTCTCCCTGATGTTTGGTGGAAGAAGTAGCGACTTATACATTTTTGCTGGCCACAGAAGGCTGAAAACCTCGATCCAGTTAGATTATAAGCTTGCCTTATCACCACAAGTACGGGAGAGCCCATTGCAGAGTCTTTTGTACTCACAATGGTAAACTTTTGGGAAGTCTTTCTGGTCAATAATTTTATTTTAAAATTGCTAGTCTATCTGAAAATTTTGCCTGAAGCATACATCACCCCTAACTCGAAGCACTCGTATAAAAACTTAACGCAAATCGCCAAAATCCCACAGAAGCCAAAAACAGCACAACTGCCAACACACCCGCACCCAACACCCAACCAACTTCCCCTCGCCCCAACATCGCCTCTGCTGGCACTGTTGTTAAAAATGCCACAGGTACTATAAAAGTAAAGAAGAATCGATAAGCAGTAGGATAAGCCATCATCGGGTATCTTCCCGCCTCCAGCAGTCCTCTCAATACCTCGGTAACGTTGAATATTTTGACAAACCAGATGCTAGTCGCTCCCAGCATAAACCACAAGCTGTAGAGGATAGCGACACCGAATGCGATCGGCACAGCACTAATCAAGTAATCATTAATACCAATACCCAGCCGTACACCTGCATAGCCAATCAGCAAAAAACCGAAAATTAAATCGGGTATTCCCCAAGGCGATACACTTCTAGCAGAAAGCCAAAATTGACTGCCGATCGGTTTTAGCAGCACAAAATCGAGAGTTCCTTCTTGCACTTGTCGGACAATACGGTTTAAATTAGGAACCAGGAAAGTAGTAGAAAATCCCTGCAATAAAGTGAATATTCCCAATACCACCAAAGTTTCTGACCAAGACCATCCTTGGAAAGTGTAGCCTGTGCGGTAAAACAAAAATAAACTGAACAAACTGCCGATCAAATTTCCCAAACTACTGAGTGCGGCTAAGATAAAGTTAACTCGGTACTCCATCTCAGCTGCTAAAGATGTACTCCAAAACAACCCCAACACTCGCAAATATCTTTTCATATTTGGGATTCTGACCGGAAATAATGGGATACAAGCCCCGTCCGTGAAGGACGGCTTTTTATTTCCATTTTTAAATTCCATGTTATCATAGTAGTTGATATCAATCAACTCAGTATCAATCGTGTTTGTCTACGAGTTTAAGGTCTACCCTAAACCACAACAAATAACCGCCATTAACGAAGCAATTAGGACATCTCAATTCGTCCGAAATAAAGTACTTCGTTACTGGATGGATAATCGTGGTATCGGTCAGCCTGAAATGTTTAGATACAACACTTTATTGAGAAAAAAGTTTAAGTTTGTAGAAGAATTAAACTCCCATGCTTGCCAAGCTGCTGTAGAAAGAACACTTAAAGCAGTTAACCGTTTTTATGATAATTGTAAAAACCAAGTTAAAGGCAAGAAAGGATATCCTAAATTCAAAAAAAACACTCGTTCTGTAGAGTACAAAGTCTCAGGATGGAAACTATCAGAAAATAGGAAGTATATCACTTTCACAGACCAGAAAGGGATTGGTATTCTTAAGCTAGTAGGTTCCAGAGATTTGAACTTTTACCAGATTGAGCAAATTAAACGAGTAAGAATTGTACGTCGTGCCGATGAGTACTACGTGCAATTTACCATTCAAGCCGATCCGAGAGAGCGGGTCAAGCCTTTAACTCCCAGTCAGAAAGCTGTGGGAATAGATTTAGGGATTAAATATTTCTTGGCGGATAGTCAAGGAAATATGGAAGCTAATCCCCAGTTTTATAGAAAGGGAGAGAAAAGCTTAAACCGCTTAAATAGGAAAAAATCTAAGAAGTTCAAGAAAGGGAGACCCCAGTCTAAGAACTATCAGAAAGCTAGAAATCGGTATGCCCGGAAACATTTAAAAGTAAGTAGGCAGCGAGAAGAGTTTGTCAAGAGAGTGGCACTCCGCTTAATCCAATCTAACGATTTGGTTGCTTATGAAGATTTGAATGTTCAAGGGTTGGTGAGAAATCGACATCTAGCAAAATCAATTAGTGATGCAGGATGGTATTTATTTCGACGTTGGTTGGAATATTTTGGCTATAAGTATGGAAAGGTTACGGTTGCTGTACCTCCTTACAACACAAGTCAAAAATGCTCCTATTGTGGTCAGAAAGTGCAGAAGTCTTTATCAACTAGAACTCATATTTGTTCGCATTGCGGGTTCATAGAAGATCGAGATATAAATGCCGCAATTAACATCCTGAAATTAGCGCTATGTACGGTGGGGCACACCGGATCTAAAGCTTGGGGAGATTTGCCCTCTAGCCTGGTTGGAGCAATCCTGGTAGGTTATGGTGAGTCTATGAACCAAGAATCCTCGCACTTATAGGGCGAGGAGTGTCAATTACACGCTCAATCCAAAATCTAAAGTCTAAAATCAATTATGCTCCCATTCCTGAATATCGTTTCAGTCCCCGACGCCACAACCAGCGATTGCAGACAAAAAAGAACAAGCACCAACCCAGCATAGTTAAAAATCCTTTTACCACATCTACTGGTAATCCTATCAACAAAGCAGCTGGAAAATGAACCAAATAGGGAAACGGAGTCCAAAGCACGACTTCTCGCACCCCTGGTGGAAAAAGTTCGAGAGGCGCAACCATACCAGAGAGAAATAGGTAGAGCAAAAACCAGAATTGATCGATCGCGGATGCTCGCTCTATCCAAAAAGCGAACATCGCAAAAGTATACTGAATTAAAAAGCGTAAAATGAAAGCGATCGCCAACGCCGGTACGCACAGCAAAAAGCTTTGCAGACTCGGTAGCCAAACCGCTTGGGGGTAGAGTATAAAAAACAACACCATTAATGCGATCGCGAATGGCAACCGAGCAAAGCGTTCCGAAATATGAGAGGCGACGTGATGCCAAGCCGGGTCTAGAGGCTGTAACAACCTGGGAGAAAGCTTTCCTTCCACCACCTCTTTCTCAAAATCCCAAATCACCCACACCACCGAAAACTGGCGTACAAAGAAAACAACCAGAAAGTAGCGAGCAAACTCCACTGGTGTCAATCCGAACCTGCCACCTTGCGCCGCCTGCATCCAAATTCCCATCATAATCAGCGGCAAAGACCCGGACAAAACCCACAACACCAGTTCTGCCCGATACTCCACCATATGAGCGTAGTAGACTTCAAGCAGCACGCTCGCTTTTCTAAAAATCCCTTTCATCAAGCTACCCCCGCACGAAACACTCGACCGATAACTTCTTCGATCGGCGGGTCAGTCACAGTCAAATCCAATACCTGTAATTCCGCAAGTATACGGGCAACCGTCCGGGTCAGGGCTTCCCGCTGCACCAACAAACGCACCTCCCGACCTTCCACCGTTTCCAGTTCCCCGTATTGCGACAAATCGGTTTCCGACACAGCTTGGGCTAACTCCACCTTAACTTCCCGGTAAGGGGCGAACCGCTGCAACAGCCCTTCCAAACTCCCATCGTAAATTAGCAGCCCTTGGTGAATCAACAAAACGCGATCGCAAAGAGCCGTAATATCCGCCATATAATGACTGGTCAGAAGCACCGTCGCC
>NZ_JACJUP010000016.1:12500-18999 GCF_014748295.1 Planktothrix sp. FACHB-1355
CTCACCAATGTTTGCGCTACTCAAGCCGACATTCTCACTTCCGTTTCGTCCACACCTGCTTGCCGCTAGTGCTTCTTACTACCACGGAACGCTCCCCTACCGATAATCACTTATCCCACAGCTTCGGCATGTCGCTTAGCCCCATTCATTTTCGGCGCAGGAGCGCTTGACCAGTGAGCTATTACGCACTCTTTCAAGGGTGGCTGCTTCTAGGCAAACCTCCTGGTTGTCAATGCACTCCCACCTCCTTTGTCACTGAGCGACAATTTGGGGGCCTTAGCTGGTGGTCTGGGCTGTTTCCCTCTTGACGATGAAGCTTATCCCCCACCGTCTCACTGGTTGTGTGTACATCTGGTATTCAGAGTTTGTCTCGATTTGGTACAGCTTTCGCCGCCCGCACCGAAACAGTGCTTTACCCCCAGACTATATTCACAACCGCTGCGCCTCAACACATTTCGGGGAGAACCAGCTAGCTCCGGGTTCGATTGGCATTTCACCCCTAACCACATCTCATCCGCCGATTTTTCAACATCGGTCGGTGCGGACCTCCACTTGGTGTTACCCAAGCTTCATCCTGGACATGGTTAGATCACCCGGGTTCGGGTCTATCAACACTGATTCATTTTTAATGATTCGCCCTGTTCGGACTCGCTTTCGCTATGGCTGTGGCAGTGACTGCCTTTACCTACCAGTGCTGATAAGTCGCCGGCTCATTCTTCAACAGGCACGCGGTCAGACGTTTAATCGTCCTCCCACTGCTTGATGGCTGATGGTTTCATGTTCTGTTTCACTCCCCTTCCGGGGTTCTTTTCACCTTTCCCTCGCGGTACTGGTTCGCTATCGGTCACACAGGAGTATTTAGCCTTACCGAGTGGTCTCGGCGGATTCACACGGGATTTCACGTGCCCCGTGCTACTCGGGATTCAGCTAGGGCTGTTGCCATTTTTGACTACAGGACTTTCACCTTCTCTGGTGCAGTGTTCGGCTGCTTCGTCTAATTTTGACAGTCCCACCTCGCTGTCCCACTACCCCTACTAGATATACTGGTAGGTTTAGGCTTTTCCCGCTTCGCTCGCCGCTACTAGGGGAATCTCGGATTGATTTCTTTTCCTCCAGCTACTAAGATGTTTCAATTCGCTGGGTTGGCTCTGACCTGCTTATGGATTGGACAGGCAGTACAAGGGGTTGCCCCATTCGGATATTTCCGGATCTAATGCTTGCTTCCAGCTCCCCGGAACGTTTCGTCGGTCGCCACGTCCTTCTTCGCCTCTGTGTGCCAAGGTATCCACCATCAGCCTTTGTAGCTTGACCACATCAAGTTTGGTAATTATTTTGAGGAAAAATTTCCCCAACTAATTGCAAATCATTGGTGTCTACCTGCTTTGCATCAAACGTGTATTACCACGTTTAATCAAAACATTTGACAGTTGCTATGCAGTTTTCAAGGTTCTGGCTGGAAAGACATCCAGCATACTTTCCACTCCCAGTGGATTAGGTGCTGAATTCTGTTCTCATTTGAGCTAATTGTTAGGCAAGCAAACTTTGCAAAGCTGGCTGTAACTCGGTTAGCTTACGTTATTTAGGTACGTTATTTAGGTGGGCCATCCTGGACTTGAACCAGGGACCTCACCCTTATCAGGGGTGCGCTCTAACCACCTGAGCTAATAGCCCACTAATCGAACCGAATCATAGTTTGAAAGCCGAAATTTTTCACACACTTTTACTCTCGCTCGACCTTGGGATAACTGCCCTTTGAACTATTATTTTGAAATATGATGTTCAAATGTCACAGTAGGTCTCCCTAAAAAGGAGGTGATCCAGCCACACCTTCCGGTACGGCTACCTTGTTACGACTTCACCCCAGTCACCAGCCCCACCTTCGGCGTCCTCCTCCTTTGCAGGTTGGAGTAACGACTTCGGGCATGGCCAGCTCCCATGGTGTGACGGGCGGTGTGTACAAGGCCCGGGAACGTATTCACCGCAGTATGCTGACCTGCGATTACTAGCGATTCCGCCTTCACGCAGGCGAGTTGCAGCCTGCGATCTGAACTGAGCCTCAGTTTATGGGATTAGCAGACCATCGCTGGCTAGCTGCCCTTTGTCTGAAGCATTGTAGTACGTGTGTAGCCCAGGACGTAAGGGGCATGCTGACTTGACGTCATCCCCACCTTCCTCCGGTTTGTCACCGGCAGTCTCTTCAGAGTGCCCAACTGAATGCTGGCAACTAAAAACGAGGGTTGCGCTCGTTGCGGGACTTAACCCAACATCTCACGACACGAGCTGACGACAGCCATGCACCACCTGTGTTCCGGCTCCCGAAGGCACCCTCTGGTTTCCCAAAGGTTCCGGACATGTCAAGCCCTGGTAAGGTTCTTCGCGTTGCATCGAATTAAACCACATACTCCACCGCTTGTGCGGGCCCCCGTCAATTCCTTTGAGTTTCACACTTGCGTGCGTACTCCCCAGGCGGGATACTTAGCGCGTTAGCTGCGGCACTGTGAGGGTCGATACTCACAACACCTAGTATCCATCGTTTACGGCTAGGACTACTGGGGTATCTAATCCCATTCGCTCCCCTAGCTTTCGTCCCTGAGTGTCAGTGCAGGTCCAGCAGAGCGCTTTCGCCACTGGTGTTCTTCCCGATCTCTACGCATTTCACCGCTACACCGGGAATTCCCTCTGCCCCTACCGCACTCTAGCTGATGCAGTTTCCACTGCCTGTCTGGAGTTAAGCCCCAGCCTTTGACAGCAGACTTGCATTGCCACCTGCGGACGCTTTACGCCCAATCATTCCGGATAACGCTTGCATCCTCCGTATTACCGCGGCTGCTGGCACGGAGTTAGCCGATGCTGATTCCTCAAGTACCGTCATTGCTTCTTCCTTGAGAAAAGAGGTTTACAACCCAAGAGCCTTCCTCCCTCACGCGGTATTGCTCCGTCAGGCTTTCGCCCATTGCGGAAAATTCCCCACTGCTGCCTCCCGTAGGAGTCTGGGCCGTGTCTCAGTCCCAGTGTGGCTGATCGTCCTCTCAGACCAGCTACCGATCGCCGCCTTGGTAGGCCATTACCCTGCCAACTAGCTAATCGGACGCGAGCTCATCTTCTGGCAATTAATCTTTCACCCGTAGGTTCATCCGGTATTAGCAGCGGTTTCCCTCTGTTATCCCCGACCTGAAGCTAGATTCTCACGCGTTACTCACCCGTCCGCCACTAGGGTATTTCTACCCCCGTTCGACTTGCATGTGTTAAGCATACCGCCAGCGTTCATCCTGAGCCAGGATCAAACTCTCCGTTTTGTTCTGTTCCTATTTTCAATTCTTCAAAATAGGAAGAGTTTTTGAAGCGTTTGAATGACTCCAGAAGCTTTTTTCTAAAGCTTTTTGAGCTTTAGTTTCTCGCTTCCGGAACTTTTTTGTTTAAGTTGTTTCCTTGACGAGGTTTTAGTGTTATTCTGGCTTTCAAACTATTAATTTTTTCTAGGTTCGGTGCGTTTCGAGCCGCCGCTTTCGCTGCGTTTCTCTCGCCGCTTTATTAATGTAACAAGCCTGCCAAGAAGTGTCAAGCGGTTTGGCAAAATTTTTTTTAGATGGCTCAAACGCTCTCCTGGAGAGCGATTTGATCTAAATTAGCTCTGAAGAGCCAGAAAAATTGAGGAAAAAATTTTTGTGGAAAGTGCCGTAGCTGTTTTACCGCCTTGGATAGTGCTAGATCCGGTGCTGAAGAGCTGGTTGTTAGAGGATATCGGTCGGGGCGATCGCACCACGCAAAGCTTATTCCCAGGAAAAGCCCAAGTTGGACGCGCTGATTGGATTGCGAAAGAAACGGGTATTGTGGCTGGCTTACCCCTCGCAGGACGAGTATTTGAGCTTTTAAACTATCAAGTCACCTTCGTCCCTATCGTCGCAGAGGGTGATAGATGCCAAAAGGGACAGGTAGTGGCTCGCATTCACGGGCCATTCGATGTGCTGCTCTCCGGCGAACGGGTTGCCCTAAACATCGCTATGCGTCTCAGTGGCATTGCTACACTTACTAGAAAGTATGCCGAGCAAATCGCGGATCTGCCGACTCAACTGGTGGATACTCGCAAAACGACACCTGGATTGAGAGTACTGGAAAAGTACGCCACTCAAGTGGGAGGGGCTGTTAATCATCGTATGGGACTGGATGATGCGGTAATGATTAAGGATAACCACATTGAGGCGGCGGGCGGTATAGGAAAGGCGATCGCTCTCATCCGTTCCCGAATCCCCTATCCCTTAACTATAGAAGTGGAGACGGAAACTCCAGATCAAGTGCAGGAAGCCATCCAGCACGGTGCAGACATTATTATGCTGGACAATATGCCTCTGGGTATGATGCAGCAAGCGGTGCAGATGATTCGCCAGAAGAACGATCGCATCAAAATAGAAGCATCGGGCAACATCACCCTGGAAACTATCCGCGCTGTGGCTGAAACTGGCGTAGACTACATTTCTAGCAGTGCGCCCATTACTCGATCGACTTGGCTGGATTTGAGTATGAACATAGATATGAGTAGGATGGAGTAGATAAGCACGCAGTCTGAGTTCCCAGCAAAACACCAATGAATCCTACCCTTGAAAAACTCAAAACAAAGTTTGAGCAGGCTTCGATCGCAGCTTTTGGCAGTGAGTTTGCTGGGGCAGACCCAATGCTGGTGGCTGCTAGCAATCCAAAATTTGGTGATTATCAGTCCAACGCCGCCCTCTCTCTATCTAAGCAATTGAAGCAACCGCCCCGTGCGATCGCAGAAAAAATTGTTCAATATATTGATGTTAGCGACATCTGCGAACCGCCAACTGTAGCGGGGCCGGGTTTTATCAATTTCACACTCAAGCCTTCATACCTGGAAGCACAACTAAACGATATCCAGGCAGATTCTCGCTTGGGAATCGCACCGACAAAAAATCCTCAGCGAGTAATCGTCGATTTTTCCAGCCCCAATATTGCTAAAGAAATGCACGTCGGACACTTGCGATCGACTATCATTGGCGATTGCATTGCCCGCATTTTGGAATTTCAGGGTCACGATGTCCTGCGGCTGAATCATGTGGGCGATTGGGGAACTCAGTTTGGAATGCTAATCGCCTATTTGAGAGAAGTTTGTCCGTCAGCTTTGACCACCGCCAATGCAGTTGATTTAGGTGATTTAGTAAGTTTTTATCGGAAAGCTAAACAGCGGTTTGATGAAGATGAAAATTTCCAAGAAACTGCTCGTCAAGAAGTAGTAAAACTTCAAGCTGGCGATGAAGATTCGCGTCGGGCATGGCAATTACTGTGCGAACAATCGCGGCGAGAATTTCAGGTAATTTACGACTTGTTGGATGTCAAGGTAATCGAAAGAGGAGAATCTTTCTATAATCCTTTATTACCAACTGTAGTCGAAGACTTGGAAAAAACTGGTTTATTAGTTGAAGATAACGGTGCTAAGTGCGTTTTTCTGGAAGGATTTACTAACAAAGAAGGTGAACCGCTGCCTTTAATCGTGCAAAAATCTGATGGTGGATATAACTACGCCACTACAGATTTAGCAGCTTTGCGCTATCGGATTCAGCAAGATGATGCCGATCGCATTATCTACGTTACTGATGCCGGACAAGCAAATCACTTTGCACAAGTTTTTCAGGTAGCTAAACGCTCTGGCTGGATTCCAGATAGCCTAGAATTAATTCACGTTCCTTTTGGTTTGGTACTGGGTGAAGATAACAAGAAACTAAAAACCCGTTCTGGCGAAACTGTGCGATTAAAAGATTTGCTGGATGAAGCGCTCGATCGCGCTCGCGCAGACTTGGAAGCTAGACTTAAGGAAGAAGAACGTTCCGAAACAGAAGAATTTATTGCTAACGTTGGCAAAGTAATTGGTATTAGTGGGGTTAAGTATGCCGACTTAAGCCAAAACCGCAATAGCAATTATGTCTTCAGCTACGACAAGATGCTATCGCTGCAAGGCAATACAGCGCCATATTTACTTTATGCTTATGCTCGGATTCGTAGCATCGGTCGGAAAGGTAATATCGACTTTGAAAAACTGGGCAAAGATGCTAAAATCTTGCTAAATGAAGAAGCAGAATTGACGCTGGCAAAGCATTTATTACAGGTTAGCCAAGTCCTGAGTAACGCTGAGCAAGATTTACTCCCTAATCGACTTTGTGAGTATTTGTATGAACTCAGCAAGAAGTACAACCAATTTTTTGAGCAATGCCCTGTGCTTAAATCAGAAGAACCAGTGCGAACTTCTCGATTGATTCTCTGTGATTTAACTGCCAGAACTCTAAAGCTAGGATTATCTTTATTGGGAATTCAAGTTTTAGAGCGGATGTAATCAGTAAATACAGTAAAAAGGGGAATTTAATCACTATTTTCCCCTTTTATTTAAAATTCTATTATTTTGAGGTTGTCTGGCATCAACTAAGAGGCATACTGATCTACAAATTTCTGCAAACCTGCTTTATAGCCTTGTCCGACAGCTTGGAATAGATCG
>NZ_JACJUP010000160.1:0-8772 GCF_014748295.1 Planktothrix sp. FACHB-1355
TCGATCGAAGCAAAAATTGTTCCCGCAGTTGATATCCATTAAATTCCATTTGCCGCAAAATCATCCTGACCCCCGGCTATGACCCATGAAGCTAGTCATGAATCGGAAGTATCGGCAAAAAAAACCTAAATCTCCACAGGCTCCGCATGGGAAGGTGAGAGTTCAATGAACAAGAAGTTTTTCAGTTTAATGATAATGTTCCCTCTGCTAGTAACCGATACAGGTCAAAGTTTTACCCAAAGTATCGATCGGATCGTTCCCCGTATTGAGATTTCCCTGTCGATCGCAAAAGCTGCCGTGTTACCATCCGATCTCAACCGACTGGAGCCGTTTATACTTACGGCTAGAGGTGGACAGTCGCCAAAATGCCGCCGGACAGGGCTGGGCTGCAAATAAAGTTACGCGGTTAATTTGGATATTACACAGATTTCTCTCACAGTAGCTCGTACAAGGGGTAAAAACCTAGACGCTTCCAGGTAAAGGTAATGGTAAAATACGTCGATCGCCCACAAACCTCACTCGTGTTTACCGGGTGAGAGCCTGTCTTGCGCGTAAATTATTATGACTGATGTCTGATACGTCTGCGGCAAAAATATGCACCCTTATTTTACATCTCGATAGAAAAAATCATGGCAAAGGGAGCTATTTTGCAATCGATCCGATTTTAGCAAAAGCGCAAAATTTTCACTTGTGGGTAACTCGAAACAACTACTAAAAGATGCCGCTGTACAGAACGATCGCTCCCTGAATACGCTAAAGCGAGCGATCGCACTTTCTCAGGGGCAATTTTCTTTGGTGTTGGCGAACTGTAACTATGGGCGCTTGCGATCGCAGATACTACAACGTTTGCGAGAACTTTCCAGTTTCAATATTCGCGAAATAGTTCTGCCCGAATTAACTACAAGAATTTATCCTATTATTCAAGCAGAATTGGGAGATACTCGACCTTCTGCTTTAATGATATTTGGTTTGGAATCTGTAAGCGCGATCGAAAGCTTGCTAACTTCCAGCAATCAAATGCGAGATGAGTTGCGTCAAAGTTTTCCATTTCCTTTGGTACTGTGGATAAACGATAAGCTACAACAAAAACTAATCAAATTTGCGCCGGATTTGACAAGTTGGGCAGCCACGCCAATTAAATTTGTCATTGCCACAGATGAATTAATAGATTCCTTACGCCAAAATGCAGATTCTTTATTCGCTTCCATTTTAGAATCTGACGCGGTTAATTGTCTGAACAATTCAGCGCTCGACTTAGAAATTGGTTCTTCGCGTCGCCTAGAATTAGATTTTGCTCAAACAGATTTACTTCATCGCGGCATAAAGCTCGATCCCGAACTAGAAGCAAGCTTAGAATTTGTCTTCGGTCGCGATGCTTATGCTAACGATATAATTGATGTCGCTTTAGATTGTTATCAGCGTAGCTTAGCTTTTTGGCAGCAGGTAAATACAGATTTTGTTTTGAGAATACCGGATGTAAATAACCACTTAAACGATCCAAAATCCAAAATCCAAAATCCAAAATTAAAAGAGGGATTGCTGCTATTTCACATCGGTCTTTGCTATCGCAGAAAAGCAGATTTAGAACCCGCAAAAAGCCGCCGTCATTGGGAGGAAGCACGCAAATATTTACAGCAATGCGTGAATGTTTTTGAAGAGCTAGAACGGCCAGATTTAGTCGCGAAATTCATCGGACATCTGGGCGAAGTATTACGACGGATGGAAGATTGGGATAATTTACAAAATCTGGCCAACAAGTCCTTACAACTGCATATAACTTACGGAAATACAGACTTTAGTAGTGAAATTTTACAACTAGCTCAAGATTATGTATTCTTGGCAGAAGTAGCTCTCAAACGACAAAACTGGGAAGGAGCTTTGTATTTAGCGACTTTGGCAAAAACTACTTTATCTGATGTGGGAAAATACCCTCAACATGAAAATTTAGCTCTTTTACTTTTAGGTATAGCTCAACAGCAACTCGGTCAAATAGAGTCGGCTATAAGTAATCTGGAAATGGCTCGTTCTGCCAGCAATGCTCACTACGACCCTCGCCAATATATACGTATTTTAAAAACTTTGCGATCGGTCTACTTCCAGCAGAGTCAATATCGAGAAGCATTTCAAATCAAACTGGAACAACGTTCGATCGAACAGCAATATGGTTTCCGCGCTTTTATTGGTGCAGGTCAGTTAGAACCTCAAAGACAAGCTACTAACCCCGCATTAGTAAATATCGATCGTACTGGAGCAAATGCCGGATATCAAGGAACAGTTGCCCTAGAAATTGCTACTTCCGGACGCCAACAAGATGTTTATCGTCTCATCGAAAGAATTAGCCGTAATGACCAAAAACTAACTGTTATTTACGGTCAGTCAGGTGTAGGGAAAAGTTCGATTGTCAATGCAGGATTAGTACCGGCATTAAAACAAACTAGCTTTGGCGCAAGAGATGCTTTGCCAGTTGTGCTGCAAGTTTACACAGATTGGAGTGAAACCTTGGGAAGAGGACTGGCACAAGCGCTCAAGGAAATTAAAAATATTCGCCTAAATTACCCCCTGTACACACCACAATTAATATTAGCACAACTCCAGAAAAATCAAGAAAGAAATTTGTTAACTGTGCTAATTTTCGATCAGTTTGAAGAATTCTTCTTTGTCGGCTCTAATTCATCTGAAATCAAACATTTTTTTGATTTTCTGCGATATAGCCTTAATCTTCCTTTCGTGAAAGTCATACTTTCCATAAGAGAAGATCATCTGCATCGTTTGTTAGGTTGTCAGCGCCTTACTAACTTGCCAATAATAAACAACGATATCCTCAGCAAAGATATCCTCCATTACATAGGTAACTTTTCGCCAGCAGACGCCAAAGCGCTAATTCAAAGCTTAACGCAGCGTTCTCAGTTTTATTTGGAAGAAGCTCTCATTGATGAATTAGTAAGAGATTTGGCCGCAGATTTTGGAGAAGTAAGACCCATTGAATTGCAGGTAGTGGGAGCGCAGCTCCAAGCAGAGAATATCACAACACTTAGTAAATACCAAGAGCGCGGGCCTAAAAACCGACTTGTAGAGCAATTTTTACAAGAAGTTATTCATGATTGTGGCCCTGAAAACGAACAAGTAGCGCTACTTGTCTTGTACTTACTCACAGATGAAAACGGCACAAGACCGATCAAAACTCGCGCTGAATTAGCATCTAACTTAGAGGCACTAGAAGAGCCAAATAACTTAGACTTAGTGTTGTGGATTTTAGTCAAATCCGGGTTAGTTTTTCAGTTACCGGAATTTCCGGCACAGCGCTATCAACTAATTCACGATTATCTAGTTACTTTTATTCGCTATTTGCAACAACAGGAGTTAGGCTTGTTGGAACAAGTTGAAGAACAGCGAGAAGAACTGATCCGCAGGCAAACAGAAATTGTACAACTTCGTCAAGAAAAAGAACTTTTGGCAGAAATAGCAGATGTACGCTATCAATTCCTGAACGACTATCTCCAAACTTTGACTCGTCATTCAGAAAAACAAGGCTTGTTAGCCGAGTTAACAGATTTGCGTCATCGGGAAGAACTGAGTCAGGTTGTAATTGAGCAATTGCGCCAGGAAAAAGAACTGCTAGCTGCACTTGCAGACGCCAAAGAAAAACAAAAAAGAAGTGAAGCTTGGCGCAAGCGAATTCAGACAGGAAGCTTAGCAGCTGCCTGCGGGGCTGTATTTATATTGACCGGCTTGGTATTCTCGGTAAATTCGCAAAAAAAATTAGCACAAATTAGCCAAATCAAGGCGATAAGTGCTTCTTCAGAAGCCCTGGTTGCTTCTAATCGAGAGTTTGATGCGTTAATAGAAAGTTTGAGGGCAGTTAAACAACTGAAATCAATTTCTACGACAGAAGCTGAGATCCATATTCCAGTTGTAACGGCACTGGGACAGGCAGTTTACGGAGTCAGAGAGTACAACCGTTTGGAGGGACATACTAATAATGTTCTGGGCGTCGTTTTCAGTCCGGATGGAAAGATTATCGCCACCGCCAGCGATGACAAAACAGTAATATTATGGAGACGGGATGGCAGTTCGATCGCCACTCTCACAGGTCATAAAGCGGGAGTTGCCGCCGTCAGTTTCAGTCCCGATGGCCAAACTCTTGCGACCGCCAGCGCCGACAACACCGTCAAACTCTGGCATCGCGACGGCACTTTACTGCGTACCCTAGAAGGGCATACAAATGATGTGACTTGCGTAACTTGGTCACCCGACGGTCAGACTGTGGCGACCGGCAGCGCCGACAACACTGTTAAACTGTGGCGGATTGACGGTAGATTAATCAGAACTTTTAAAGGCCATACTGATTGGGTACTGGGCGTTAGTTTTAGTCCCGATGGCCAAACGATCGTCTCTGGTAGTGTAGATAAAACCATCAAACTCTGGCGACTGGATGGCAAACTAATCAATACCCTCACCGGACATCGCGATGCGGTTCAAAATGTCGCATTTAGTCCCGACGGTAAGTTAATTGCAAGTGCTAGCGAGGACAAAACGGTCAAACTCTGGCGACTGGATGGAACTACGATCGCCACTTTGACCGGACACAAAGATTTGGTGCTAGACGTAAGTTTCAATCCGCAAGGCGATGTGATTGCCTCCGCCAGCGCCGACAAAACCATCAAACTCTGGCAGCGCGACGGTACTTTAATCAAAACCCTCAGCGGACACGGGAATGGCGTAAGGGCGGTAGCGTGGTCGCCCGACGGTGGGACTCTTGCCACCGCCAGCGATGACAACACCGTTAAACTGTGGAGAATTGACAACAAGTTACTAAAAAGGTTAACAGGTCATCAAGATTGGGTCAACAGCGTTAGTTTCAGCCCCGATGGGCAGATTTTGGCTTCCGCCAGTTCGGACGCAACTGTCAAACTTTGGCGGCGTGACGGTAAGTTGCTGAAAACGTTGACGGGACACAGCAACTGGATTCTCGATGTTAGTTTTAGCCCAGATGGGGAGACTTTAGCTACTGCCAGTGAGGATACAACGATCAAACTTTGGCGGCGGGACGGTACTTTACTCAACACCCTCAAGGGACACGATAAGTCAGTCACCAGCGTGACTTTTAGTCCCGACGGTCAAACGATCGCTTCTTCAAGTGAAGATAAAACTGTGAAACTCTGGCGGCGCGATGGCACTTTACTTCAAACTCTCAACTTAAATGTCAATGGGATATGGGGGGTTCGTTTCAGTCCGGACGGTCAGATAATTGCTTCAGCTACTAAGGATGGTACTGTCAAACTTTGGAGTCGGAACGGTAAAGAAATCGCTACTTTGAAGGGGCATAACGGGTCGGTGAATTGGGTGAATTTCAGCCCGGACGGTCAAATAATTGCCACTGCTAGCGATGATAAAACTGTTAAACTTTGGACTCGGAACGGCGCTTTCATCGATACTTTAAAAGGACATAGCGGTTCGGTGAACTGGGTGAGTTTCAGCCCGGATGGCAAGACGATCGCTTCTGCTAGCGATGACAATACCGTTATACTCTGGAATTTTAACACTAGGGAACCCAATATTTTGAAGGGTCACAAGGGTAAGGTTTTGAGCGTGAATTTCAGCCCGGATGGCAAGACGATCGCTTCTGCTAGTGAGGATAAACAGGTGATTTTATGGAATTTGGATCTCGAATATCTCCAGGTACGGGGTTGCAATTGGGTACGCGATTATCTGAAGACTAATATCAATGTTCGCGAGAGCGATCGCAACCTCTGCGAAAATTAAAAATTAGCTCTTTAATCTTTATCGCAACCCATGAGGCGTCAATTAGGAAGTTGTCAATTCTACAAAATGTTTAATTCTAGATTTTTCTTTCCCGACGCCCTAGCCCCTTATGATGGTTGCACTCGCGAGTGCAGTTGGTCTATACTTTGTTCCCAATTGGCTCCGTCAAAGGGAATAATGCGAAATTTAGACATCGCATCGCCATCCAGACAGCGCACGTTTACATCGTAGTCGTTAGGATGCGATCGCGGTCTATAAAATGCGTGAATTCCGCAAATACCGCAGAAAGTATGTTTCGCGACACCAGTATTAAATGTATAAGTCCTCAAAACATCTTCACCGCTTAGCAGCGTAAACTTTTCCGGCGGTACAATCAGATGTAAAAATCCCTTTTTTTTGCATATCGAGCAATTGCATTCGTCCGCTTCGTGCTTCTCCACCACCACCCGAAAGCGGACAGCGCCACAGTGACAGCCACCATCGTAGATTACGGGTTTGTCGATTTCTACAGTCATTTGATTAAACTCCTTGTCGCCCCAAATTTTATCATATTTTCGCTCATTTCAGGCTGCTGTTGGCAATGCGTGAAGTACCGCCAAATAATTTGCGATCTAATTCCAACATCGCACAAATACGAACTCTAGTTTCTCAGATCGAACCGACTGACGAACAGGTTGTCCAAATTCCGCAAACAACCAGTTTAGGTTGAGTGTAAATTTGGTCGTTTGACCTTGTGCAAGAGTGGAGATAACCAAAAAGTTGCTAAACAGAAAAACAAACCTGTTAAAAATTTAGATCTGAATCTAGACATCTTATATTTAGATGCCAACCGATTTAAATATCATCTTCATCAATTAAATCCAGCAAAGCATTCAAGCTGCCTTCAAAATCAGCTTCTAACTGTTCTTTTATTGGTCTGAGTTCTTCAGCAAACGGTTGATTGTTAATTTGGCCATCAAAAGTTTCTATAATTGTCTTTATAGCTTGCAGCCTAGCGGCAAGCGTTTTAATCGTTTGCCACTTCTCGCTAGAAAAATCACTCATGTTTAAGAGGGGGTTACGAGATTGGTAGATTAGTATTACTGGTTTCAGAAAGATTACCTTATCAAGGTTAAATTTAATTTATAATGATATTAAGTTTGGTTTATTCTGGAAATCCTTTTAGCTGGCTATCATCTTAAATAGCTACAACGATCGGAAACAAAGGTGATTTCTGCGCGAGAGCCAACCTATTAACAAAAATTTGCAATAACATCAGAGAGGATAAAATCGAATGAAGATAATTTTGCATATCACGAAGCGCGAACAATGGGAGCAAGCACAACTCGATGGCTTTTATAAAGGCGATACATTAGAAACAGAAGGATTTATCCATTGCTCAACACCGCACCAAGTTGTCAAAACAGCCAACAAATATTTTGACAATCAAAAAGGTTTGGTAATTCTTTGGATCGAATCTGACAAAGTTCGAGCGGAAATTCGGTACGAAGGTGTGGGAGAGGAACATTATCCTCATATTTACGGGATCTTAAATATTGATGCAGTTACCCAAGTACTAGATTTTGAACCGCTTGACAATGGCGAATTTGAATTACCGACGAACTTAGGTGATACAATGAAGGAATAATTTAACCAGGCAGAATGGAGAACCAACAAAATCAAAAGAGCATTGTTGGTAATCGATGTCCAGAAAGAATACTTCACAGTCTAAAAATGAAAACATACGATTGGATTGTTATCGGCGGCGGGATTACTGGTGCGGCACTTAGTTACGAACTGGCAAAAAAAGGGTTTTCTGTACTTTTATTAGAACAAAACGCCGCACCAAATAATGCGACTCGCTACAGTTATGGCGGTTTGGCATATTGGTCGGGGACAACAGAATTGACTCGTCAACTGTGCGCGGAAGGAATCAATCGCAATCGCATTCTCTCCCAAGAATTAGACATCGATACACAATTTCGCGAATTAGATTTAATCCTAACTATTGATGCCGAAGATAACCCGGAAAAAGTTGCAGCAGCATACAGCCAATGCGTCATCCCTCCCAAGTTAATTAGTGTAGAAGAAGCTTGTGCGATCGAACCTTTACTCAATCCAGATTCTCTGAGTGGTGCTTTAACAGTAAAACACGGTCACATCAACTCAGAATTAACCGCCCAAGGTTACTGTCAAGCGACAATTAGGAGAGGCGGGGAGATACAAATTGCTAAAGTATGGGGATTTGTTCGAGAAGGCGATCGCATTTTGGGAGTACAAACTAACATTGAAACATACCACAGCCTCAACATCGTTGTTTGTGCAGGTGGGATTAGCCGACAATTGCTCAAAGATGCAGGCATATCGGTACGCCTGTATTTTTCCCATGCCGAACTGATAGAAACTCCTCCCGTCGATTTGCAATTAAATACCTTAGTAATGCCTGCCCAACTGAAACGCTTTCAACTAGAAGCTCAAACAAGCGCGGCTGAGTTCGATAACTTATGGAACGAGGGTCAGAAACCAATACCGTCGCCAAATGCTACCATTTTAGATGCCGGTGCGATTCAATTTCAAGATGGCAGCATTATAATGGGGCAAATCAGTCGCGCTCTCACCGACCCGTATGCCACAATAGACCCAGAAGCCAGCGAAACTGCTATTCGAGCCGAAGTTGGAAAAGTCCTACCCGCATTGGGGAAATTGCCGGGAACGTGGCATCACTGTTTAGTTGCTTTCAGCCACAATCGCTTACCCGCAATCGGTAAATTACCAAGCATAGAAGGTCTTCACATATTTTCCGGATTCAGCAATCCGCTGGTATTCGTACCGCCTCTAGCCCAAAGATTTGCCGCTTGGGCAGATGGAGATAACGATCCGATTATCGAACAAATTGCGATCGCACCCTAATCTATTGCCAAAATTTTGATTACCGGCATTGTCAACTTATTTTAGATTTTGGATTTTAGATTTTGGATTGGCTGGGTAATGAGCGAACAAAGCAACTTTCAAAAACAAAAAACGTCTTTG
>NZ_JACJUP010000161.1:0-8738 GCF_014748295.1 Planktothrix sp. FACHB-1355
GCCAGCGCCCACAAAGCCAACCCCAACTGTAGCAAGTTCATCAACTACATCGCGACCAATGTCACAACCAATACCAGCAAGTGTTTCTCAACCGCCAGTCACATCGGTACAAGCAGCTAATCGGGTTCCCCAACCAGAAGTGGCGCTAATGGCTTACCAAGCCTACCAAGAAACCATGCGTCAATTCTTGAGCCTGCAAGAAAAAGTGATGCACCAGTTTCTCAGTAGCAGTCAGATCGCGGTTGCACCACAGGTTGCACCACAATCCTTACCTGTAACGAATCATCCTGTGCAGATTGCACAGCCGACGGTTACACATCAGAACGGACACAATGGCAACATCAAAAGCAGGCAGGATGCCAGCCCCACTAAAGCTTATCCCCAAACGATCGCACCAGTACGAATTGTTTCTGAAAAATCCGAGCAGCCACTTTCCTACTCGCGATCGGATCTCGACTCTCGCAAGGTAACAGTTACTACTGGAAAAGAATCAGTAGACTCTTCATCGGTGCTGGAGACAAGTTCTTCAACTCAGTCAATTTCCCCGATCGCACCCTCTGCCACGACCGTCCCTCACTCTCCTACACCCGCAGCATTCGATCGCACCCAAATCATGCAAATTTTATTGCGGTTGGTGAGCGATCGCACCGGCTACCCAGTGGAAATGCTGGGATTGGACCAAGACTTAGAAGCGGAACTGGGCATTGACTCGATCAAACGAGTGGAAATTTTAGGAGCATTGCAGAAAAATCTGCCAGAATCCCTAGCTGCCAGTATGCAGGCGCAAATGGAAAGCCTCACCCGCGTCAAATCTCTCAACAGCATTGTCGAGAAACTGGTGCAAAGTCTGCCTGACTCAGCACCAACAGCAGCACCAGCAGCACCAACTCCTACGACAGCACCTGCGTTCGATCGCACCAGCCTGACTCAAATTTTGCTCGCTTTAGTGAGCGATCGCACGGGCTACCCAACCGAAATGCTGGGATTAGACCAAGACTTGGAAGCAGAACTGGGAATTGACTCGATCAAACGAGTGGAAATTTTAGGGGCATTGCAGAAAACCCTGCCAGAATCCCTAGCCGCTAGTATGCAGGCGCAAATGGAAAGCCTCACCCGCGTCAAATCTCTCAACAATCTCGTCAAACAGCTGGTGGAAATGCCATCTGCGGTCGTACCCGTGCGTCAGGAGGTGAATAGCCTGGGAAAGTCTCACAACGGGACGAAACTATCCCACGCTATGTAATGCAGGCACAGCGGGAGCCCGCCGCCGATGCAGAACTACTTTTGCCCGTCGGTCTGTACTTAATTACAGACGATCGGCTATCGGTAGCCGATCGCATCAGCGACACCTTGCGACAGAAAGGCGCTCACACGGCGATCGTTTCCATCGACCTGCTGGCACACCCGGAAAAGCTAATTGAGTTTGTCGCCCAACAGCGTCAAATCCACGGCTCGGTCATGGGAATTGTACATTTGGCACCCCTCGCCGTCATTCCCATACCGGAAACAATATCCGAGTGGCGCGACTATACGCAAATTCACGCAAAGAGTCTGTTTAATTTACTACAGATATGTAGCGAAGATTTGCAAAAAGCAGGTCAGAAAGGTCGGGTACTGGCAGCTTCCTTATTGGGCGGCTACTTCGGTCGCGACGGTGAGGGTGGGTCTGGTTTACCCACAGGTGGCAGCAGCAATGGGTTGTTAAAAACCCTGATTACCGAGTGGTCGGGCATCCGCGCCAAGGCGGTCGATTTCGATACCAGTATTGAGCCGGATGCGATCGCGACTCACGTTATCGAAGAGCTACTGTTGCCAGCAGGTCGCTTAGAAGTAGGTTATCCGCAAGGAAACCGCACTGTTTTCCACACAGTCCCCGCATCTCTAAATGAGGAATTAGAGCAATCTGAAATCTCAAATTGGCAATTTGAAATTACTTCAGATTCGGTAGTGTTGGTCACTGGCGGTGCCCGTGGGATTACGGCAGAAATAGCGGTAGACTTAGCTCAGAGCGGTTGCAGTCTGATCGTGGTGGGTCGATCGCCCCTGACAGCAGAAACCCCGGAAACGGCAACTATAGAAAACGCAGCGCAGTTGCGGCAAGCCTTAGTAAAGTCAGCGCTTGGCAGCGGTAAATCGCCCACACCAGTACAAATTGAAACTCAGCTACAGCAATTGCTGACGCAAAGAGCTATTCGGCAAAACCTGGAAAAATTTAAGCGATCGGGCGCTAAAGTAGAGTATCTGTCAGTCGATGTCAGAAATGCCGCCGAATTTGGCAACCTTATTGATGGCATATATTCCCGTTACGGTCGTTTAGATGCAGTTATCCACGGTGCTGGCATCATCGAAGATAAACTGATTGTCGATAAAACGATCGCTTCATTCGATCGGGTATTCGATACCAAAGTAGACAGCGCTTTTATCCTCAGTCGCCATTTGCGACCCGAATCATTAAAATTGCTTGTCTTCTTCAGCTCCGTTGCCGGACGCTACGGCAATCGCGGCCAATCAGATTACGGTGCGGCTAACGAAGTCGTCAATCGCCTTGCTTGGCAACTGCACAAACGCTGGCCTAACACCCGCGTTGTCGCCATCAACTGGGGGCCGTGGGATACTACGGGTATGGCTTCGGAAGGCGTCAAACGCCAGTTTAAAGAACGCGGTATTATCCCCATTCCTCTGGAAGCCGGTCGCGAATTTTTTGTACGGGAGTTGTGTTTCGGACGTAAGCAAGAAACCGAGGTAATCGCAGGTGAAGGGCCGTGGGAAGCTTACGAAGCCGAACATGGAGAAAGTCAAAATTCAAAAGTCAAAAGTCAAAATATTAATTCCCCCACTCTCCCCTCTTTCCCTCTCCTACCTTCGCAGCCGGAACTCCAACCAAACGGTACAGTTACCCTGAAACATACCTTCTCCCTATCCAGCGATCCTTATCTTGCGGATCACTGCTTAGATGGAAAGCCGGTTTTACCTGCCGCAGGTGCATTGGAATGGATGGCTGAATTTGTGCAAGCAGCTTGGCCAGAATGGATTGTCTCCGAAGTGCGCGACCTCAGAGTATTGCGGGGTCTAGTGCTGGAATCGGAAGCGGGAAGAAAAGTTGTATTCAAAGGTCGCGCTTCTACTCACGCTGACGCCGAATCTTTACAGGTTACGGCAGAAATTGTCGATCCAGACAGGAACATTCCTTTCTACCGCGCCTTTTTTATCCTCCGCACCCATTTGGGTGAGGCTCCAAGTGTGCCATCGCTTTTAGGATCGGGTACAGACTTGGATACTGGTACTGCTTACCGCGAATACCTATTTCACGGGCCAAAATTCCAGCTAATGACATCTATTGATTGTGTGAATCCGCAAGGAATTGATGCGCGGGTAATGCCTAGCTTAAGTTACATATGGGTTCCATCTCGACACCAAAATCACTCTCACTGGCTATTCGATCCAGGTCTAATCGATACAGCTCCCCAGTTAGCAATTGTCTGGTGTCGCATTCAACAAAATACTACTGCCCTTCCTTCCCGTTTTGGGAAAATTGTACGCTGTGCCAAATCATTACTCAACAAACCGCTAAAAATTGCTTTCCGCGTTAAACAGGCTGACGAGTACAGCTTAGTATATGATGCTGTTTTCACAGATGAAGACGGTCAAGTCTGTTTCTATATCGTAGATGTGGAAAGTACTTGTAATTCAGCCCTAAATCGCTTGGCTAATAGCTAAATAATGGGGTTGAAAAATTAGTAAATTCGGCCAAATGAACAACAGTAAAAAAAGTTGGAAATGAAATGAATGATGATGTAGCAATTATAGGCATATCTGCGCTGTTTTCTGCCGCAAAAGATATGCCCAGTTATTGGCAAAATATATTCAATAAAGTAGATGCCGTTCACGCAGCGCCAGATGAGTGGGCATATCCATACTTCGATCCAAACTCAAAAGAAAATAATCGAATTTATACGCGGCTTGGGGGATTTATTGGCAAATTAGCAGCTTTCAATCCTGTAGAATTTGGGATTGTTCCGAATTCGGTAGATGGTGGAGAACCTGACCAATATCTGGCTTTAAAGTTAGCACGGGATGCACTTTGGGATGCAGGCTACGAGTCACGACCATTTAATAGAGAAAAAACAGGCATTATTATTGGACGGGGAACTTATCCCAATCGTGGCAATAGTAACTTAATCCAGCACGGGATGATTGTGGATCAGACGCTGGAATTACTTGGAGAAATATGTCCCAATTTGGATGAAGCAACGCTGCTGAATATCCGCAAAAATTTACAAGCCAGCTTACCAGCTTTTAATGCAGAGACAGCACCGGGGCTGGTGCCAAATATTATGACAGGTCGCATTGCCAATCGGCTGGATTTGATGGGACCTAATTATATTGTTGATGCCGCCTGTGCTTCTTCCCTAGTAGCGGTAGATCTTGCTATTGGTGAATTAGCCAGCGGTCGCTGCGATATGGTTTTGGCCGGTGGGGTACAAGCGTCGGTACCGCCAGTAATTGCGATGATTTTCTGTCAGTTGGGAGCTTTGTCAAGAAGCAATATCCGGCCTTTTGACGCCAACGCTAATGGCACTTTGCTTGGTGAAGGTCTGGGAATGTTGGTGCTGAAGCGATTGAAGGAAGCCAGACGAGATGGCGATCGCATTTACGCTGTCATCAAAGGTGTTGGTACTTCGAGTGATGGCAAAGCACTGGGATTGATGGCACCTCGATTGGAGGGCGAAATTCTGGCTTTGCAACGCGCCTATGCCAATACGGGTATTGATTCGGCTACTATCGGTCTGTTAGAAGCTCACGGTACTGGAATTGCCTTGGGAGATCGAACCGAAGTGCAGGCACTTTCCCAATATTTCGGTCAGCGAGAAGGATTGCTGCCTACCTGTGCGCTGGGTTCGGTAAAATCAATGATCGGTCACTGTCTGCCTGCTGCTGGCGTAGCAGGACTGATTAAAACTGCACTGGCGCTTTACCATAAAGTATTGCCACCGACTTTATGCGATGGTGTCAATAGTAATTTGGGCCTCGAACAAACGCCTTTTTACATTAACACTGAGGTTCGTCCTTGGATTCACGGACTGCCAAATTCACCCCGACGAGCTGCGGTTAATGCTTTTGGCTTTGGAGGCATAAATGCTCACGCGGTTTTGGAAGAGGACACAGAATCCCAGCCAAAAGATTTAAAAATACTGCATCAAGATTGGCCGACAGAGCTATTAGTATTTTCAGGAATCGATCGCCCCAAGCTGCTCGACTGCATTAACCAAATTCTCCAACTACTCAAAAGTCAACCAGAAATATCCCTAGCTAACCTCGCTTATACTCTTTCGCGTCTCGATATCGGCACCCACCGTCTAGCTATTATTGCTTGCGATCTAAAAGATTTAGAAACAAAACTAAATTTTGCTGTAGAAAAACTGGCTGACCCCAATAAGCAGCGCATACAAGCTCGTAATGGCATCTACTACAGCGAAACATCTCACAAGGGAAAAATAGCCTTCCTATTTCCAGGTGAAGGTGCCCAGTATACGAATATGCTGGCCGATCTTTGCCTGTATTTTCCCAAAGTTAGGGAATGGTTCGATCTGTTAGATGAAACTTTCTATCCAGAAAGAGCCTATCCCCCCAGCCGCATAATTTTCCCGCCTCCCACCTGTCTTTCCGCCGCCGCACAAAAACTGACAGAAACGCAATTATACGCTCAAGATGTCGGCGTGGAAATAGTCTTTACTGCTTCCAGAGCTTTGTTAGAATTACTCAACCAGTTCAACATTAACTGCGATGTCATGGTCGGACACAGTGCGGGCGAAACCACTGCGCTCACTGCCTCTGGCATTGTCCGCTTAAAGGATAAATCGGAACTGATCGCGGCGATGCGCCGTCTCAACCGAATTTATCAAGATTTGAAAGCATCAGATAGTATCCCCAAGGGAGCTTTACTGACGATCGGCAATATTGACTCAAATACCCTCAAGCAATACTTGGAAAAATTGCCGGGACGGCTGCATCTGGCAATGGACAACTGCCCTAACCAGGTGGTAATTTTTGGCGATGAAAGCCATATTCACGATGCGATGCGTTATTTTAAAGCCGTCGGCGGAATATGCTCGCTACTTCCCTACGGTCGAGCCAACCACACCCCTTTAAATCAGGCAGTGGCAAACGCTCTTGTATCGTTTTATGCCTCTTTAGACATGGGAGCCGCGCAGACACCTTTGTATAGTTGTGCCATCTGCGAAGCTTTTCCCAGCGAACCAGAGGCAATTCGCGATCTGGCGGCAAAACAGTGGATTAGCCGCGTAAAGTTCCGGGAAACGATCGCCAAGCTTTACGATCTCGGCGTCACAACCTATATTGAAGTTGGCCCAAGAGGAAATCTGACAGCTTTTGTTGATGACATTCTCCGGGGGCGAAATTATTTGGCACTCGCCTCCAATAGCCAGCGAAAATCAGGACTGGAGCAAATTCAAAATTTATTGGCGCGGCTGTTTGTAGATCGAATTTCCGTTAATTTCACCCCGCTTTATCAGTTACGGGATCTAGTTCCGGTTAATTTAGATAAAGCCTTTAATTTGAGTCATCTCAATCAAAAATTGAATCCTACCTTAAAGCTGACTATGCCGATCGCACGGCTGGAACCAGAGTTAGTCCAAACAGTAAAAAACAAACTCCTTTTGCAAACTGACTCTCGCCCAATAGTTGAGCAAACCGATATTGATAAGCTCAAGGTAGATAAGCAGAGTGCTAATGGATCGGGAGAATTACAGTCAACAGTCAACAGAGATCGATCGCTCCCGAACATCGAACGCTCAGTTACCGTTGCTTTTGACTCCCAAGTCACTGTCAGTTCTACCGTTGAAGTTCCAATTTCATCTGTTCCTCCGGTTAAGACTGCTCCTACTGTCAGTAGCCGAGTTTCCGAAGCAACCGCAGACACTCAATTATCAATTCTGTTTGCCCACTTTGACTTAATGCAAGAATTCCTGGTGAGTCAAGAACGGGTGGCCAACGCTATGTTTAGTAATGGGGAAGAATTTAACTCGTTAGTTATTCCCCATTACGAATTACCAACTAGCACAGGTGAATCTGCTTGGCCTTTTTTAGGCGACATATTAGAAAGCGATTACGAGCATTTGTATAGCGTCCGTCGCTTCGATATCAACCAAGATATTTTTCTCCAGGATCACACTATCGGCGGTCAACTTTCTCAAATCCATCCAGAACTTTTGCCCCTGCCTGTAATTCCGTTTACAATCAGCTTGGAAATGCTTGCAGAAGCGGCTGTTTACCTGGTGGGTGGCAATAAAGTGGCGATCGGCTTCCACAATCTCCGAGGTTATCGCTGGTTAGCGCTCGATCGAGGAGAGATCGTTCTTTATATTCAAGCTCAAAGGCAGTCTACTCAGGATGAGCGAACTGGCGATGTCCGGGTGCAGTTATTCCAGTCCGGCACAAGCGATCCCAGCACGCGCCACTTGGTGTTTGAAGGTTCTGTCAGATTGGCCGATCGATACCCGTCTGCTCCTCATACTATGGAGTTTCATCTGGAGCAGCCAGCTGCTTCGCGGTGGTCAGATGCCGAGTTGTATCGTACCGGAATGTTCCACGGCCCTCTGTTTCAAGGGGTCAAACATATTCGACAATGGGGTAAGGAGGGAATAGAAGCAGATTTAGAAGTAATTGGAATTAACGACTTTTTCAGTCACATCGAAAACCCAGTTTTTCAAACCGATGCAGGTTTGCTTGATAACACAGGACAATTAGTCGGCTACTGGGTATCGGACTTGTTTGGACGTTGCGATTTTAATGTCTTTCCCTACTCTGTCCGTGCCATTCATCTGTACGCGCCACCTTTACCCCCCGGCACTTCGATATTGGGACGGGGGTCGATCGAATTCATCGGCAACCAGTTCACCGAAGCTAATATGGATTTACTCGATCGTTCCGGTAAAGTAATTATCAGAGTAGAAAGTTGGCAAGATCGTTACTTCGAGATCCCTTCCCATTACTATGAATGCCGATTACACCCACAAACGTCTTATTTATCCAGGCCCTGGATGCAGACAGAAACTCAATTAGTTTGTCGGCGAATTGACCCCTTTACTGAAAATTTCTTCAACGATTCCTGGGGAATTTGGCTGCGCGTACTCGTCCATTTGATGCTAAATCAAAAAGAACGTGATTTTTGGTACGGCTTGTCCGAAAAAGGGCGGCGTCGTCAAGATTGGTTGTTGGGTCGAATTGCCGCTAAAGATGCCATCCGTCAGTGGGCAAAACAAAACTTCGGTCTGCAACTTGCACCTGTAGATATTGAAGTTTTTGCCACAGACTTGGGTAAACCGCTAGTTTGTTGTCCAGAACTGGAAGCTGTCAGCCCAATTCCCGATATTTCCATCAGCCACAGTCAAGGCTATGTCATAGCAGCTTTAGCAAATTCCAACCAACGCATAGGTGTCGATCTCCAACGCCTCAATCGGATTCATGCCGACGATCTGCTCAGTGGTGCCTTTTCTAGTTCGGAAATTGAACTGCTAGAGAAAATACCACTGTCTCAAACCGAAAAACAAACAATTGTAGTAAGCTTTTGGTGTGCGAAAGAAGCTATAGCCAAAGCAATAGGGACGGGACTTGAAGGTAATCCCAGACAATTCCAAGTTAGCTTTTATTCTCATAAAGACAAGCAAGTCACGATCGCCCACGCCGGTCTATTTTTCCAGGTGAAGCTTTGGTACACT
>NZ_JACJUP010000162.1:0-8615 GCF_014748295.1 Planktothrix sp. FACHB-1355
CAAGTTAGCTTGACTTAGATTTGCATCATTAAGGTTTGCTTGCAAAGACAAATCCGCACCGCTAAGATTTGCCAGAATCAAATTGGCTTCACTGAGGTTTGCTCTTTGTAAATTCACTAAGTTTAGGTTTGCATTTCTCAGGTTTGCCTTACCCAACTTAGCTTCATACATTTTTGCTTTACGAAGATCTGTATTATTTAAATTTGCATCGTTCAAATTTATGCTATTTAACTCTGCTTCGCAAAGTTCAGCCCCCCTGAGATTTGCTCCACTTAGGTTTACAGCAGATAGGTTTACCTTATTTAGCTTTGCTCTGCTCAAATTGGCTTTGCTTAAGTTGAATTCCTTGCTGATACTTTGCCTACTAAAATCAGAGCCGGCTAGGTTAATTCCAGTAAAATCTTTTTCTCCCTCTTTACACCGCCTCAGAAATTCCTCAGCACTAATACCTGGTTCGTGACTCTCCTCTTCATCAGTATCATCTCTCATCAGTAGCAGCAACATTCTCTCAATCTGGAATTCTTCATCACTGAAAACGCTGAATTTTTCCTCTTGTTTACCTGCATCAATTTCCTCATTTTGGTATGTTTCAGCATCATTGTCAGATGCAGCAGTTTCCTGTAAAATTGATTGATGAGATTCTGCAACTACTGTTGGTGCGATCGACTCTTGGCTGATTTGCTCATCAAGCCGTTCTATATTTAGGATCGTGCGATCGCCATCATCAAGATTATCCCCTGTATTTCTTGTCGTCGCACTGTTTGTTACTGCATCGGAAATCTTGGAGTCATCATCGCCAGAAATGAAATTAGATAGTCGATCGCATCTTTTTTGAAGGTCTGCAATTTCTTTCTCGGAACTTTCCAAACGCACTAATTCAGGTCGATCGTTGAATTGTTCTGTCAGTTTATCTAATTCCCGTTTAATACCTTTAACATATTTTTTTACAACTGTTTGTTCTTGTTCGAGTTGTTCCAGTCTCGCTAACAGGGACGCTAGCTCGATTTGTTGTTCAGCCATTTTAGTTAATCTTTAGCTCATATAGGATATTTTCGCTCATCTCGCTGGGTATATGATACCGGATAAATACTCAAATACAATTTTTCCAACCAAACAAAGTGTTATTATTGATATACATCAGTGTATATTCTAAAGAGCGGGAAATCATGAATACAAAACTTCTCGAATCTCTAGCTGAGATGATTTTATCTCTCTCTGAGGAAGAAAGACAATTTTTAAATACAAAAATAAAAGCTTCACCATCATCAACAGTTGAGCAAGCGGTTCAACCAGAACTTTTGGATTTGGAAAATCGATTAAAAGCTTTTGAATCACAATATCAAATGTCATCTGATGTATTTTACCAACGCTTTCGGTCAGGAGAATTAGGAGACGAGATAGATTTCTTTGAGTGGAGTGTCTTCTATGAAATGTGGAAGACAGCCCAGAAATAATCGACATCTATCGAAAATTTAGCCTAATGGAACTTCAAGATTACATTACCGCCGTTAAAACAAAGCTGGCTCGAAGTTTAGTAATTGATAGCGTTGTTATTGTTGATGAGCGGACTTTACTAAACCGAGGATACTTCCGGGCGCGGTTGACACTTATTAATGGTGATTTTCTGGAAATAGCTGAGTCTTTTACTATCTTAGAGGGTCGTTGCTTAACTTTGGGTTATCGCTATCAATGGATGGATGCGACAAAACGACTCTTAAGAAAACGTTGGGATAACGTAGAGCATTTTCCTGAATTACCCAATTTTCCACACCACGTTCACATTGGAGAAGAATCTAACGTTTATCCGAGTCAATCTCGGAATATTTTAGAGTTAATTGACTTAATGGAAGCAGAAATTAGTTAAACAAATCATCAGGATTTCCACCCAATTGCCGCACCATATCCGCCAGTTTCTGCGCTTTTTCTTCCGGTGTCAGCAATCGGCTAGCTCCTCAGAAAAAGGCAAGCACATCAGGGGGTCGTACTTTAACATAGGTTTTAGCGCGATCGATTCCTACTGCCCAAATTCTAACCGCGCCTGTTCGACTATTTCCGCCGTCACCACATCTAGCTCAGCTTGACGCGCCAATTGCTCAATTCGCAGTCGAGCTTGCGTGCGAACAAAAAAAGGAATATTTTTCAGTTTCACCTGAGCTTCAGGCGTCCATTTCAAAGCACCCGTAAAATCAGAATCGCGCATGGCACATTAGCATCCAGCAATTACCAATCAGTTTATATATTACTCCCATCCTGCTAGAAGATTATGTACTTCTTCTTTTCTCTTCCTTAGTGTCCTTCGCGTCGAGAGCGGTTCGTTCAATACAAATTCTTCCGGCGGGAAGGGAGTAAGCTCCGTCAATGGTTTAAAGCCGAATTTTGACATAAATACAAAAAAGGCTCCTGCCTTTAAGCAGGAGCCCTATCACTCTATAGGAGAGAGAAAGATAAACTAAACTGACAACCTAGTCGAGTTCCTTCATGAACAGCACTGGCTCGGTTTCGCGATCGATACCTTTTTCAAAGCCAGCAGCCGCAGCACGAGCGCGACCTGCGTGCCAAAGGTGACCGACTAAGAAGAAGAAGGCCAATACAAAGTGAGAGGTTGACAACCAAGCGCGTGGGTTAACGTAGTTAAAACCGTTGATTTCGGTGATAACGCCACCCACAGAGTTGATGGAACCGTTAGGAGCGTGGGTCATGTATTCAGCCGCACGACGAATTTGCCAAGGCTGAACGTCATTCTTGATCTTGTCGAGGTCAAGACCGTTGGGGCCGCGCAGGGGTTCCAACCAAGGGCCACGGAAATCCCAGAAGCGCATCGTTTCACCACCGAAGATGATTTCGCCAGTAGGAGAGCGCATCAGGTATTTACCCAGACCGGTTGGGCCTTGTGCAGAACCGACGTTTGCACCCAAGCGTTGGTCGCGCACCAAGAAGGTGAAAGCTTGTGCTTGGGAAGATTCAGCGTTGGTTGGGCCGTAAAATTCGCTGGGATATACAGTGTTGTTAAACCAGACGTAGCAAGCAGCAATAAAGCCCATCAGGGACAGAGCGCCCAAGCTGTAGGAGAGATAAGCTTCTCCAGACCAGATGAAAGCGCGACGAGCCCAGCCAAAAGGCTTGGTGAGAATGTGCCAAATGCCACCAGCAATACAAATCAGGCCGATCCAGATGTGACCGCCGATCACATCTTCCATGTTGTTGACGCTGACTATCCAGCCATCGCCACCGAAGGGAGACCTGGTTAAATAACCGAAGATCACAGCCGGGTTCAGTGTCGGGTTAGTGATAACGCGAACATCACCACCGCCAGGAGCCCAGGTATCGTACACTCCGCCGAAGAAGACTGCTTTAGCCACCAACAGCAGGGCACCAAGACCCAACATAATCAGGTGGAAGCCCAAGATGGTCGTCATCTTGTTCTTATCTTTCCAGTCGTAGCCGAAGAAAGAGGAGTACTCTTCCAGAGTTTCTGGGCCGCGAACGGCGTGATAGATACCGCCCAGACCGAGAACGGCAGAGGAAATCAGATGCAGAACACCGACTACAAAGTAGGCGTAAGTGTCGATAACTTCGCCGCCTGGACCAACACCCCAGCCCAGTGTGGCAAGGTGAGGGATCAGGATTGCGCCCTGTTCGTAAATGGGCTTTTCTGGAGTAAAGTGAGCGACTTCAAACAAAGTCATCGCTCCAGCCCAGAAGACGATCAGACCGGCGTGAGCAACGTGAGCGCCCAGCAGTTTACCGGAAAGGTTGATCAAACGGGCATTTCCAGACCACCAGGCAAAACCGGACGATTCCTGGTCGCGGTTGCTACCTGCGATTCCAGAAGTATTAGAGAGCGTTACCACGCGGTAAAACCTCCTCAGGGAATACAAAGTGTTCGTGAGGTTGATCGGCAGGAGACATCCAAGCGCGAATCCCCTCGTTGAGCAGAATGTTCTTGGTATAGAAAGTTTCAAATTCTGGGTCTTCTGCCGCCCGCAATTCTTGGGATACGAAGTCGTATGCCCGCAGGTTGAGGGCTAAGCCGACAATGCCCACGGCGCTCATCCACAAGCCGGTCACGGGGACGAACAGCATGAAGAAGTGCAGCCAGCGCTTGTTGGAGAAGGCAATTCCGAAGATTTGCGACCAGAAGCGGTTAGCGGTGACCATCGAGTAGGTTTCTTCCGCTTGGGTGGGGTTGAAGGCGCGGAAGGTGTTGGCTTTGTCGCCGTCTTCAAATAAGGTGTTTTCTACCGTCGCACCGTGGATGGCGCACAGCAGCGCTCCACCGAGTACGCCCGCTACGCCCATCATATGGAAGGGGTTGAGCGTCCAGTTGTGGAATCCTTGCAGGAACAGGATGAAGCGGAAGATGCCGGCGACTCCGAAGCTGGGCGCAAAGAACCAGCTCGATTGTCCCAAGGGGTACATCAGGAAGACGCTGACGAAGACGGCGATGGGGGCGGAGAATGCGATCGCGTTGTAAGGACGAATGCCTACGAGGCGAGCGATCTCAAATTGCCGCAGCATGAAGCCAATCAATCCGAAGGCTCCGTGCAGGGCTACAAACGGCCACAGTCCGCCGATTTGGCACCAGCGCGTGAAGTTCCACTGCGCTTCTGGGCCCCACAGGAACAGCAGGGAGTGTCCCATACTGTCTGCTGGGCTGGATACGGCGGCTGTCAGGAAGTTGCAACCTTCCAAGTAGGATGATGCCAGTCCGTGGGTATACCAGGATGTGACGAAGGTGGTGCCTGTCAGCCAGCCGCCCAAGGCCAGGTAGGCGCAGGGGAACAGCAGGATGCCGGACCAGCCGACGAATACGAAGCGATCGCGCTTTAACCAGTCGTCGAGGACGTCAAACCATCCTCTTTGTGCTGAGGCGCGTCCGACTGCAACAGTCATTTCTAACCCTCTTGCTTTGTTATCTGGGAGGTTTCTAAGTAAGTTAACATAACTATATATTAATTTGTAGTCAAAATTAGTAAAGTCCCTAAATTAAAGTCGTTGGGATAGAGCGAAGGGCATGGGATATTGTAGAGAGGAGTAGAAATACTTAAGCGCACAGAAGGGATTTTTGTCTTTCTTGCTGCTTGCCGATCGCCGATTTACAATTACCAATCCCCCATTACCAATCTTTAAGTTAATGGCAAGTAACTGAGAATTTTACTACTATGACAGCACAAACAATCAACACAAGCGATCGCATACTCCGCCAAGACGTTTTGGGGTCTCGCCGTTTCAGCAATTACTGGTGGGCAAGCGTCACCACAATTGGCGGCGTCGGCTTTTTGTTAGCAGGTCTTTCCAGTTATCTGCACACAAACCTCTTGCCGTTGGGCGATCCCACCGATCTGATCTTTTTCCCGCAAGGGTTGGCAATGACCTTTTATGGGACAGCAGGTTCGCTTTTGGCACTTTACCTTTGGTTGACGATCGCTTTGGATGTCGGCGGCGGTTACAACGAATTTAATCAAGAAACCGGCTTCGTGAAAATTTTCCGGTGGGGCTTTCCCGGTAAAAATCGCCGCATCGAATTTAGCTGTCGCACCGATGACGTACAATCTATCCGCGTTGACATCAAGGACGGTTTGAACCCTCGCCGCGCTTTGTACCTGCGGGTCAAGAGTCGCCGCGATGTCCCCCTAACGCGAGTCGGTCAACCGATGTCTTTATCCGAACTGGAAAATCAAGGCGCTCAACTAGCTCGTTTCCTGGGTGTACCCCTAGAAGGTTTATGATCGGCTGGGTGGAATTTGTCAGTACAGGCCGTATTTATCAAATGCAAATCAAACTCGGACACTGGTTCGCATCAATTATACTGATGGGTGCATTGCTTTTGGGAGGATGCACGCAGCTACAAGATGCTACTGAAGCATCCCAAAGTCCATCAGCAACTGAAACTTCTGCACCTGTTATTCAAGCGAACAATCCCGAAATGACTAATTTACCTCGACTGGAAGGAAAGGCCACTGTCGTTATGGTGGTGAAAGGATCGCCCATTACGATCGAAGTGGATGGAACAAATGCCCCCATCACTGCCGGTAATTTCGTGGATCTCGTCCAGCGAGGCGTCTACGATGGTTTGGTGTTTCACCGCGTAGTACGGGAACCCCAACCTTTTGTAGTTCAAGGTGGCGACCCCCAAGGTAAAGACCCGAATTTCCGAGGTCAGTTGGGAACAGGCGGTTTTGAAGATCCGGCGACAGGGAAACCGCGTAACATTCCGTTGGAAATTAAGCCCAAAGGCGCAGATACTCCGGTTTATAGCAAAACGATAAATCAGCCACCTGTTTTGAACCACAAACGCGGTGCTGTGGCAATGGCTCGATCGCAGTTTCCAGATAGCGCTTCTTCTCAGTTTTACTTCGCTTTGACGGATCTGCCTTTCTTGGATGGCAGCTATGCTGTGTTTGGAAATGTCACCCAAGGCATGGATGTAGTTGACAAAATTCAACAGGGCGATCGCATTGAATCCGCTAAAGTAACTGAAGGGGCGGAAAATCTGAAGAAATAGTTAAAAGTCACTGGATTTTGGATTTTGGATTTTGCGCGAAGTGGGCGTCTTGGCGGTTCCCGTCACGATGCCCACCTTCGCAAGAGAGGATTTTGGATTGGTTCTGGCTTGAATATTGTGGAGACGTTTCATGAAACGTCTCTACAATAGACATCTTCAGAAAAGAATCTCAAAGGCAGGCAGGATGCCTACCCCACAAGAATTTTTGGAGATGTCTAATAGTTTTTGACGCATTTCAAGTTTTGTCCGATCGTTGCCCAGCCAATCCAAAATCCAAAATCTAAAATCGGGCGACAACACCGAGAAAAGTGAAAGTAGTTGTTACCGGCATTGGTTCGATCTGTTGTTTGGGTACGCTGGAAACTAGCTGGCAAAATTTGATTTCCGGTCAGTCTGGTATTCGCGTTCATCAACCTTTTCCTGAATTAGAGGCGCGTCCTTTGGCGCTGATTGGAAATAAGCCAGCTGAGTTATTAAGATTAACTCGGCTGGTTGTTACTTTGGCGTTAAAAGATGCAAATCTTCTACCTCCTTTATCTAATTGTGGAGTGGCGATCGGATCTAGTCGCAGTCAGCAAGCTGTTTGGGAAAAGTTGGCGTCGATCTCAGCCTTCCCCATTGACGGCGAGGCGGGAAAGTCTCTAAAAGATTGGTTGGAAACTCTGCCGCATATGGGTGCGATCGCAGCTGCTCGTCAAATCGCTACAATTGGGCCAGTGCTTGCACCGATGGCGGCTTGTGCAACGGGGATTTGGTCGATCGCGCAAGGTTTTGAGTTAATCCAAACAAGGCAATGCGATATGGTAATTGCCGGTGCGGTGGAAGCCCCGATTACGCGGCTGACTTTGGCTGGCTTTAAACAGATGGGTGCTTTGGCGAAAACTGGTGCTTATCCGTTCGATCGATATCGGGAAGGTCTGGTGTTGGGAGAAGGTGCGGCAGTTTTGGTGCTGGAATCGCTTGAATCAGCTAAGCGTCGAGGTGCGAAGATTTACGGTCAAGTTTTGGGTTTTGGCTTGACAAACGATGCACATTATGCTAATGCTCCGGAAGAGGGAGGGTGGAATGCGATCGCAGCCATCAAGCAATGTTTGGAACGCAGCAATCTTTCCCCAAACGACATAGATTATATACACGCGCACGGTACGGCAACGCAGTTAAATGACCGAAATGAAGCGCAGGTGATTCGGTATTTGTTTCCCCAAAATGTACCGATTAGTTCTACCAAAGGAGCAACTGGTCATACACTGGGAGCATCGGGAGCATTGGGAACAGCTTTCTGTTTAATGGGGTTGCATCATCAAATTTTACCGCCTTGTATTGGCTTAAAAGAATCAGAATTTGATTTAAATTTTGTCAGAAAAGCGCGTCCGTGTGAGATTCGGAATGTGCTTTGTTTGAGTTTTGGATTCGGGGGTCAAAATGCCGTGTTAGCGTTGGGGAAGATATGACAAGTAAGGAAGATTATATTCTTCCGCAAGTAGTGTTTAAAGCGCTTTCCCCTAGTAACACTCTTACCGAAAGCTCACAATGGCGCGATCGCTTTTTCTCTTCCCCAAAATTCTTCTATTTGATCGGAGAAGCAAAGAGTGGTATTACCCATGTATTGTCGCGCTTTAGCTAATAAATTTTTATTATCTCCTAAACGTTCGCATACTGTCACGGCTACAACTTCTTGAATTTGAGTATCTTCGTGATTTGCTAATTGTTCTAGAAAAGCAAAGATGCGTTTGATAGTATCTTCTCTATCGCCTAATTCCAACAGAGAAATTAAATATGGGTTGAGGATATCACCAAAGATAATATGCGCTCCTGATTGTTCGTCACCCCACCATTCAAGCTCTGATTCGTATTGCGATCGCAGTTCTGGTATTGCTGTTACCAGATGTTCGCCCAAGTTGTCGAATTTAATTTCTGTCATTGTTTAAGGGTTTAGATTTAAAGCGTCTTGAAGATCGTCTAAAAGGTTTTGAGCTATAGTGCGATCTTCAGGTGTTAGAGCTTCCTTTTCGAGGATTATCTGTAGCTGGATCGCCCTGCGTCTTCCTTTTTCAGAGTGAGATTTGCCACCGACTAGATTTCCTGTTATCCGTTCGTAAATTATTGCTCC
>NZ_JACJUP010000163.1:0-8660 GCF_014748295.1 Planktothrix sp. FACHB-1355
TTGTCGATCGCATTCCAGGATAAAATTAAATTAGATAGGGCTTTTATTTGCGTTCGCCCTGATAAACGCAGGCTTTTTGCGAAATTACGGACAGATAGGTTTTTTATTCTTAGTAACCAATATCCTACTTAAGACTGATGTAGATTACTAATAAATTTTCAACCTTTGTGGGATAACCGACGAGAAAGTTTGCTGAAGTTATAGCTGTTTGGGATCGCATTCAAGATTGAGGCAAAAAAAATGATATCAGAAACCAATAAACCAGCAGAAAAAGCTGATGCTGACAATTTGGATGATTCCGGTTTCTTAACCCCTGAAACTGGTTCAGATACTGCTGACGCGGATTATAATATCGATCTCCCAGTTTCCGAAGCCGATCGCACCGAAGAGGACGACAAAGCTGCTGAGCGTCAGAAAAGAATTATGAGCCGCATCCCCCAATAAGTCCAGTTAGCCTTGTAATTAACCGAGATCGGGAATAGATCGCCAGCAAGGTTATCATTATAAACAGTTAAGTTATGTAATGAACCTTGACTGCAACCTACAGAGCCACAGAAATCCTGACCCAGCCAACCGCTTGGCACCCGCTTACTCCGATCTGGGAGGGAGGAGAAGCAATTATTCAACAAGGATTGCCGCACACTCAGCTGGCACCAACATGGCAAATGTTTCTGCTGGGAGACGGTTCTCCAACGCGCCACCTGCAATTGCTCACTGGGGAGAAGATAGAAGTAGATGTGATTGATATGTCTGCCATTGCGATGGACTCGGATGGCGCACCCGCACAAATGGAAGTCGTGCCGGGGCCACGCATACGACGACAGGTATGGTTACGCAAGGCTTCTGGAGAACGGTTGGCTTATGCTGCTTCTTGGTGGGAAGCTAGCCATGTGGATGAATACTTGCAAAATCGCTCTTTGCCAATTTGGGCCAGTTTGGAACGCCTGCGAACTGAGTTATATAGAGATGTGCAAGGAATTTATTACGGTCGATCGTCTGCCTTAGAGACTGCATTTGGATATGAGGGGCCGTTTTGGGGCCGTCACTACTTATTTTGGCATCACAGACAGCCCCTAACGCTTATTTATGAAGTTTTTTCCCCTTATTTAACCAAGTATCTTGGCCCAATGCAGATGGATGGATAGTCGGTAGCGCCGCTACGCCAAGTCAAAAGTCAAAAGGAAGGAGAGAGAGGGAAAAGGGAAAAGATTTATTCTCCCGTGTCCCCGCACCCCCACTCTCCCTCTTCTGTAGCCCTCAATGCTATAACTATCAACTTGAGTTACTTAAACGCTGGCAACTTTTTCCAGGATCAGTTTAGAGCGTTTGACAGGCTCCGGAACTGAGATGGGATAATCGCCAGTGAAGCAGGCAGAGCAGAAACTTTGGGGGTCTTCTCCAGTTGCTTTGAGCATCCCTTCGCGGCTGAGATATGCCAATGAATCAACATCGATTTGCTTAGCAATTTCAGCGACAGATTTGGTAGCGGCAATCAATTGGTCTTGACTGTCAGTATCGATGCCGTAGAAGCAAGGGTGAGTGACTGGCGGGGATGAAATTCGCATATGCACTTCGGTTGCACCCGCATCGCGCAATGCCTTGACGAGTTTGCGGCTGGTAGTTCCCCGGACGATCGAATCATCGACAATCACAATCCGCTTCCCACCCAAAACATCTTTAAGAGGATTGAGTTTCATACGGATACCGGTTTCCCGCATTTTCTGAGTAGGCTGAATGAAAGTCCGACCCACGTAGCGATTTTTAATCAGACCTTCAGCGTAGGGAATGCCGGAAGTTTGCGAATAACCAATCGCAGCAGGAATGCCAGAGTCGGGTACGCCGATTACAATGTCGGCATCAATTGGTGATTCTTCTGCCAGGTGACGCCCCAGTCGCAGCCGATAGCTGTACAGGCTCTCGCCTTCCATAATGCTATCTGGGCGTGCGAAGTAAATCATTTCAAAGATGCAAAGTTTGCGCTTTGGCTGTTGCGTCCAGTGGAAGGAAGCCAGTCCGGCATCTGTGATCCAAACCAATTCTCCCGGTTCTACATCGCGCAGGTATTCGGCTCCAATTATATCTAAGCCGCAGGTTTCGGAGGAGAGGACGTAGCGTTTGGTACGCCCATCTTCGCCTGTGTCGATCGTACCTATTACCAAAGGACGAATACCGTTAGGGTCGCGGACGCCCATGATACCTACTGGAGTGCCGATCGTTAAACTAAAGGCTCCCCGACACCTATGGAAGGCGCGAATCGCACCTTCCAGCCAGTCATAGCCCGCATTTACTTCTTCGGCGATCGCATGGGCAATCAACTCTGAATCCGTTGTACTGACTAAATTACAGTTACTTTCCAGCAACTCTTCCCGCAGAACTGCCGTATTGACAAGATTCCCGTTATGTGCTAAAGCCAATGAACCCAGACGAGTTTCCACAACTGCGGGCTGAGCATTAACAACGCGACTGGAACCGGTGGTAGAGTACCGGGTGTGACCCACAGCCAAATTACCAGGAAGATTTTTGAGGATAACTTCGTTGAAGACTTGGGACACCAACCCCATTTCTTTGTGCAAATGCACGCGATCGCCTTCAAAAGTGGCAATGCCTGCCGATTCTTGACCTCGGTGCTGCAAAGCGTACAGCCCAAAATAAGTTAATTTAGCGACATCTTCTTCCGGTGCTAAGATGCCAAAAACACCACAGGCTTCCTCTGGTTTATCGATTCTTGCCTCGTCGCTCATGCCAGGATAGTCGTCACAGGAGAAGGGATCGTTGGGGATCATGCTACGGCTTTGCTCCTAATAGGAATTTTGAGTCAGAGGTATCGCTCTTAAGAGAGAGATTAACAAAAGTTTACCCATCTTAAACAGCTCTTAACAAGACCGATTTTTGGAGTAGGGGAGGGTTTTTGCTCCCATTATTAACCGAAGTCGCCCCTACTGCGGTCTGGACTATTTGTACTGAAACACTCAATAAAAGAGAACTGGGCTCATTGGCTAAATACTTAAACGCCGTTCGATCGCGTGAAAGGAGCGATCGCACACGTCCGTAATGGTAACGTCGATTAAGGGTCGATCGTCTGCCGTAATTACCCGTAAATGGGCATCGGGATTACCGACTTGACCGATTTTTTGCCAATTCTCGCTCAGTTGCTCCTTCAAATAGGATTCCCAGATTTCCGATCGATCTTGCGCTACCGACACAATAATTCTTGCGCCGCCTTCCCCGAATAGAAGACAATCCCAGCGCACAGAATCTGATGAACTAACTCCTAAATTAATTTCGGCACCTAACTTACCGCCAATGCAAGCTTCCGAGAGTGCAATCACCAATCCTCCTTCAGCGCAATCGTGAGCCGATCGCACCCAACCTTGACGAATTCCTTCCCGACAGGCAGCTTGCACGCGGCGTTCCAACTCAAAGTCTATCAGTGGAGGAATTCCGGCGACAACACCGTGAATTGCAGCTAAGTACTCGGAAGCAGCCAATGTTATCTCTCTTGTGGGGCGGGCATCCTGCCCGCCTTCTGTTTGTGACAGGCGAGACGCCTGTCCCACAAGAGGTTGTCCCAGCAGATAAATTAAATCTCCGGCTTGTTGCCAAGCTTGACCGCAAATCTTGGTAATATCGGGAATCAATCCCACCATTCCCACCACAGGCGTGGGATAGATAGGCTGGGGATTACCATCGCTATCGAGCGTTTCGTTGTAGAGGGAAACATTACCACCAGTGACGGGTGTACTAAATTCCCGACAAGCTTCCGCGATTCCCCGACAAGCTTCTGCCAGTTGCCAATATCCGACAGGCTTTTCCGGACTGCCGAAATTGAGGTTATCCGTAACTGCCAAAGGTTCTGCCCCCACACAGCTGAGGTTGCGTGCAGCTTCGGCGACAACTGCTTTAGCACCTTCGTAGGGATTGAGATAAACGTAACGGGAATTGCAATCAACAGTTGCAGCAACTCCCAATTTTGGATTTTGAATTTCCGTTTTTGGATTGGGAAGTTCTTCAGCGGGGCGAATTCGGACAACTGCGGCATCGGCACCACCGGGTAAAATGACAGTATTGTTCTGCACTTGATGATCGTACTGACGATAAACCCAACGTTTAGATGCAATCGTGGGATTATCCAAAAGTGTGAGCAGGATATCGTTCCAACTTTTCAAATTACCTTCAATTTCGATCCCACCTATACTGCAAGCAGGTAGAGATTGATCTGTCCATTCCCAAGCTTTGCGGGCGTATTCTGGAGGTTGTGCCAGTAACTCGCGATGATAAATTGGTGTGTTATCCGCTAATGCAGTAGCGGGAATTTCAGCTGCCACTTTACCTTGGAACAAAATTCGCGCAATTGGTTCTGAAATTACCTCTCCCGCTACTACCGCGTGCAGCCCCCAACGATGGAAAATATCAATTAATTCCTGTTCGCGTCCTTTATGGGCAACAAACAGCATCCTTTCTTGGGATTCTGACAGTAAATATTCGTAGGGAACCATACCGCTTTCCCGCACTGGGATTTTATCTAAATCCAGTTCTATTCCCACACCGCCTTTTGCTGCCATTTCCGAAGTAGAACAGGTAATTCCTGCTGCACCCATATCTTGTGCGGCGACAACCGCACCTGTTTTAAAAGCTGCCAAACAAGCTTCGATCAGAGATTTTTCTAAGAAAGGATCTCCCACTTGCACGGCGGGTCGATCGTCCATCGATTCATCGCTAAGTTCCGCACTGGCAAAACTTGCGCCTCCCATCCCATCTCTTCCCGTGGTAGAACCGACATAAAGTACGGGATTGCCGATTCCTACTGCACCAGATTTGACAATATCTTGGGTTTCCATCAACCCCAATGCCATCACGTTAACTAAGGGATTTCCGGAATAAGCAGGATCGAAATAAACTTCGCCGCCAACTGTGGGTACTCCCACACAATTATGAGTAACTATACCGGAATTGGTAACGAAAAGATGAGTATTATCTACCTCAACATCGTAGACATCGCATTCATCAACGTTATTAGTTTCTATGCTTTTAATCTTGACAAAAGCGACATCATCTGATGATTGCCGAAAACGCGGAAACGAATATTTTGTTCCGTTATACCGAGTTAAAGCTGTGGCTAACTCGACAGTGCGTTCTTCGCTAAAAACATTAGCTAATGCTGTCAATCCGGCAAAGTTGCAAACTTCCAATTGCCACAAGGGTAGGCGCTGATGAGTGCGTCCTTCGATTTGTCCTTGACTGGCAAGACGGTGATAAATTAGTGGAATAGCGCCCTGATTTTGAATCAGAGTTATTGCTTGCTCAAATAATTTGTGACTGGTCGTAGCAAAGGCAATTTTGGTATGACTGCCTTTGGTGCGCGTTGTTAGAGAACCATCACCGCGCAGCAAACCTTTGAGTGCTTCCCTCTGTAAATTTCGAGGCCAATGGAAGACAAAAGCAGGAAAAGCCTTATTGCTTGCTTTTTTACCACAGTGCCAAACGTTTTTCAATAGGTGTCCGAGCAACCAGGAAGTTGCGTACACAGCAATAGTGGAAGCGCGTTTTTCTACGTAGCCTTTCAATCCCAAACGTTTTAGACCATCCAATACGTCATTAACGTATTCGATTTCGTGGTGAGCAAAGGTGAAAATGATTTTATCGGTATTCCCGTTTTGGGATACACATCCCTCAGAGAGATAGTAGCCAAGTAAACGTGCAAATAGCTCATCTGGCTGGATGACTGCTTTCATGTAGTTAGCTTTACCACTTTTGCGGTAAAGCCATATATCCCTACGGGAAACGTTGAGCAGTGGTTCCAAACTCAGAAAATGTTGCAGGGGGAGTAAGCCTTTTTTCAAGTAGCGGCAACGATTACTTGCACAAGATTCGAGCAATTGTAAAGCTGCACGAACAATATCCGTTGCCTGCCAATTTGGAGGCAAAGCTACATAAACGTCTTTACTGTGCGCCTCATCCAAGGTGCTAAGTAAATCTAGTGGCGGAATATCCTCGCTGTCCGAGAAAGGGAAATTGGTAAGTATGGGAATTTCATCGCCAACGCTTAAAGATAGTGCTGGCAGTATGTCCAACTCGCCGTTACGTCGAATGAAACTGGGATGATCTGGCGTGACCCTGAGAGTACGGCCTAAACTTGTACGAATAGTTACAAGTTTATTGCTGCGTCGCTTGAAAATACGTCGCACTGGTTGCCAGCAACTTTGCAGAGTGTCGGGGTCTATGGAGAGGGTTTCTACAGAGGTAGTAGCATCTAATTCTACGGTTGTTTTGCCCGATGGTAACCGCGATTCCACAAAGTTTCCGATTGTATCAAAATGGACGCCGTTCTCGTCGCGCCAGATAAATGTCTCGTTGGCGACTAAGCAATTTCCATAATGGGATATTCCCGAAACTACGCCGCTGAACAACCTTCTGGTACGCGCATCTTCCAGAGAACCGAAGCGAAGGGAATTCAATAGGGCGATCGGTCTAGCACCCATTGTAAAGATATCGCGCAGAATACCACCAACGCCTGTGGCTGCACCTTGAAACGGTTCGACTGCTGAGGGGTGGTTGTGAGATTCTATTTTAAAGGCGAGTCTGATTCCGTCACCTAAGTCTACCACTCCGGCGTTTTCTCCGGGGCCGACGAGGATGCGATCGCCTGTGGTGGGAAACTGTTTGAGTAGGGGTCGGGAATTCTTGTAGCAGCAGTGTTCCGACCACATGACGCCAAACATTCCCAACTCAGCTTTGTTGGGATGGCGACCGAGACGGTTAACGATTTCTTGATACTCTTCAGGTTTGAGTCCTTCAGCGGCGATTTCTTCAGGAGAGAAAGGAGAAGTGGTAGACATGGAACCCTTGCAGTAATAGCACAGGCTTAATTTTATCGATTATTGTCCTGTTTCGTGCAATCTTTTCGTATTTGGCGAATTCAGTTGTACAGAATCAGGATGGCAAACTAAGTACGTTCTTTAAATTACTCTAAATATCGTTAGTGTTCTACTTTGCTTTGTTTACATATTTCCCTCATTAGCTAAATTTATCACCATAGGTACGGGAGAGCCAATAATCCCAAGGGCGACGCGATTTTGTTAAGGAAGAGATTAAAGAGCGATCGCACTTCCATATTGGGCAATTTGAAGTGCGATCGCTCTTAATCTAATCCCGATAAATTATCCTTTTGGCGGATCGCCAACTTCTGCACGAGAAACCCGTTTTACCGCTTCAATATCCAAACCAAGTCTTTCGGCTATTTGTGGGACAGTCAAACCCAATTGCAATAAAATGGGTACTGTTTCTAACTTGCCTTCTAACTTGCCTTCCTGTTTGCCGTCTTCCTTGGCTTCCTGATAAAATCTTGTCTCTTTTAGATCGCTTAATCCAAACATGGTTTCTATCTCCTGACGACTTAGTGCGGTAAACTTGTAAATCAAGACGCTCTCAATCAATTCTATAACTTTCCGTAAGAGAGCTTCATCCGACAGTTGCGTGCGTGCTTGTTGCAGGAGTCGATGAGTTAGTTCAACTGCGGTTTCTCCACTTCCAACTACTAGCTGTACTATTCCCAAGCTGAGGGATGAAGATGCTGTTTCCCCTAATTCATCGAGATATACAGATGTGATTTGCTGACTCATAAGCAAACCTCGATACTGCATTGGTACTCCATCGTCTAAATTGCGCCTTGCAAATATTGCTACTGCACGCCAGTCGTTAGCAGGTTTGTACTGACCCAAGTAGACAAATACTTCCGTTATAAATCGCCAGTAAAAGTCTGATTTTGGCTGAAACTGAACTTCGACAAAGTAAATGGGTTGTTGGGAAGCGCTTTCAGTTGGCAAAAACAAACCATCAAAGCTGCGAGCAAGTTCTTTGATTTCTCTGTAGGAAAATTCATAGCTATTAGCGAGCGATGGAGGTTCAGCGATGAGTTCAAATAGTAGGCTGGGGAAGGTTTGAAAAAGTTGATAGAAAATGGTATCGGTTCTCACAGTATTTGTCGCGTAGCGTGGCTGTTTTCCTGTTTTCTATTGTGACACGATTGAGATACGATCGGCTGGTTAATAACCTATAGGAAAAAAAAGCGATCGCTTGTCAAGACGATCGCTCTATTCCACTGTCACTTTTGCTATAAGCTGCTATTTTGGAGAGAGCGATCGCGATCGTCGCAAACACAAAATATTTTACTTTCCCAATTGCTAGTATGTAAATTGGTACAAATAGTTGGTATAGTTACTGTTATCGTTGTTCCACTACCCACTTCACTTTCGACTGCGATGCTACCGCCATGTAATTCCACCGCTCTTTTAACAATTGCCATTCCCAGACCCGTCCCAGAAAAGTTCAAAACATTGCTCGCTCTATGAAACGCTTCAAATAGGTGTTCCCGATCTTCTTTGGGAATACCTATGCCTCGATCTTTTATCCGAAAGTTTATTAGGTTTTTTTGGCAATCTAATTCAAAGAAAAGTGTGTTATTTTCAGGAGAATACTTAACAGCGTTTAACAGCAAATTCATCAAAATCTGCCTTAAAAGAGTTTTATTAGAAACTAAAGTAAGATTATTGCAATTATTCTGGAATGCTAGTTTGTGTGTAGTTTTCGTAATTGTTTTAACGTCCTCCCAAATGGATTCGCAAAAGCTTTTAAGTTCAAAGGCAGAGAAGTTAACTGTTGTT